>OMRS01000130.1 GCA_900313545.1 uncultured Eubacteriales bacterium
CGCTGCAGGACATTTCCCGGTTCATGACGCTGGCCAGGGAGGGCGACCATACCCTGCGCGAGAGATGCGAACTGCTCATCCGGCACAAGGAGACCGTCCTCACGCGAATGGAGGAAATGCAGAGGCATCTGGACAAGGTGAGCTGGAAGATCGATTTCTTCACGGAGAAGCTTGCAGAGTATGAACGGGACCAGGGTTCATCCGGCGCAGACCCGGAAAATCCCGGGGACTGACCCCGCAAGGCAGAGCGGTCCGGTCAGCTATCCGTGCCGGGCATCCCCGGGCGCACCTGCGAATTCCCGAATATCCCCGGACCTTTGCCCGTGGCGCTCGCGCAAAAAAGCCGCGGCACGAACGTCGTGCCGCGGCTTTTTTGTATCAGGATGAAGCGGAGGCTGCCCCTTACGCGGCCTTATCCAGTTCGGCATCCCCGGTGCCGTAGGTTTCAACCAGCGCATCGTAGGCGTCAATGGCCCTGCGGATGCATTCCTGCACGTCGGTCAGGCGGTAATATCCGTCCGCGTTCCTCTCCAGGCCGGGGAGATCCATCTCAAAGGACACCGGAGGGTTCTCCAGGGAAAGCTCGGTTTTCTCACGCAGCTGTTCGGTGCTCTGGTAGACCATCCGCACCCTGGCGTAAAGCTCCCCATCCTCCGCAGACCACGTTTCAAATGCGAGCTTCACGCCGATGGGCGTCTTGGGCTCCACGGTGTCGGGCAGCTCGTAGTCCCGCACGCCAAGCGAGGAGAGCACGCTGGCGATATTGGAATCGTGGCCGCACAGGAAGCTGAACTTCCGGCCTTCCGTCGTCATCTCAGAGAGGATCTCCTGAAGCAGCGGATGCGCTTCGTTCACGGCAATCATCGGCGTTTCAAACAGCATCCGGGTGTAGGTGTCCGTGATGCTGTGGATCTTCAGCCAATCCTCCCGGGTCAGATCATGGCCAAAGGCGGCCGCCCTGCTGTCGGCCATCTCGTAGAACTGGAACGTCAGGGCATCCGACACCGAGCTGGCGATTTTGATGGGGCCGGTCATCCCCGGCTCCTTGAGGTACTCCATCACCATTTCCGTTTTGCCGTCCAGCAGGTTGCCGAACTTGCCCGACTGATATGCCTCGCTCTTTTCCATGTCCGTCACATCCATGAGCAGCCGTATGGCGTCCAGCAGGTTTTTGTGGATGCCATCCAGGCCCTCCGGGCCGCCCTCCAGGGCCGCCTGCGCAACGGCGTCCTTCACGTATTCCTCGGAAAACACCGTCAGCACGGGATGAAAGGTCGGGTCCATCGTGTCATATTCCGCGTGCCTCTCCACCGGCACAACCGCCACGGGCAGAAGCCCCGAGGAAAAATAGTGCGCCGTGGCCTGCGTGCGCTGTTTCGCGTTGGCATAGAACCGCACCGCGCCTTCTTCGGGCATGTAGTTCTCCGGGAACAGTCCCTCGTGCTCCAGCCACAGCCGGAAATACTGTCCCATCATGGTTTCCAGCACCGCGCCGCGAAGCGAAAGCTCGCTGGGTCTGCTCGTCCACTCAAACCACGTATGCGGCGTGATTTCGTCCAGCAGCGAACCGCTGCCCGACAGCGGGGAGCGGATGTTGTGGCGGCTGAGCAGCACCACCTGCTTCAGCCGGTACCCGGCGTTCCCGGAAGGCACGTCCCTGACGGCGTCCTTCTGCGCCAGGTCCGGGACGCCTTCGTCCCCGGACTGCGCGGCCTCCCCGGCAATGGTCCCCTCCGGTCCGGGGAGAGTCGCCCCGGCGGGCTCCGGACCCGCGGCAAACGCGGACGCCGTCAGCATCCACGACAGCAGCCACAGCACGATCAGCTTCATGGTCATCTTCCTCCTGTACGTCACTTGTCAATTGGTGAAATGTCGTTTTTCCCCGATATTCGGGAAGCGGGAGTTCCGGGAACCCGGGCGCGGCTTTTCAGCGGAGACGCGCCAGGCCCTTCGGAATCACCTGGCCTGTCCCGTCGTTGCCGTTTCAGCCCGATGGATCGCCTCGTCCATGTTTTTCGCCAGATCCATGTCCTGGAATTCCGGATTGCGGGACAGTGTCATCTCAAAGCCGTCCGTCAGGTCAAAAGCGGCACGCGCATCTTTGACGCTGAGCTGCAGGATGTGTCCGCCCAGCTTACGGTCCTCGGAGATGAAGTGGAAATGCCAGCCGACGCTGTTGAGCCCTCGCATGTAGTCCGGGCAGAAGAGGCCTACGGCGGTTCCCCGAATGTCCTCATAATCAAACTCCGTCTGGTCCGCGGCCAGCGCCACATCCAGCTGCCGGTAGGGCTTTTCCTGCTTGTACTCGCTGCGCACCTTGAGCGGGCCGAAGCTGCCCTCGATCTTCACCAGGTAGAAGCAGTTCGCGCCGCCAAGCCTGTTCACGACCTCATTGAGCGATGCCTGCAGCGCCGCCATATCCGGGATGCCGTGCAGCTCCAGCGTCTCATCCGTGTCAAAGAACGTCACGTTGCAGAAGGGCACGGTCTCCTCATCAGAGGGGACGGCGATGGTGCCGTCCGAGACCGCCTGGTAAACCACGCCGTCCAGCATGATCATCTCCCCGTTGACGCCCTCAAAGGTGCCGATGCCGGTATCCCCGTGCCGCTTGAGGTCGCCCACGGGAAGGATTCCGTCAAAGTACCCCTGTGACAGGGACTGCAGCATGGCCACCTGGTAGAGCACGTCTGCGTTTTCCCCGTTCGGACCGCCCTCCCCCTCCTGCGCAAGGGAGCAGGCGGAAGGCATCACGGCGCACAGCAGCGCCAGCACCAGTACAGCCCATCTCGTTCCATTCCTCATCCTTTTTCCCGCCTCATATGATTTTCGCCCGCATTTCCGCGGGCGAAAACTGTTTTCTCCTCAGACTTCTGTTTTTCCGGTTAGAGCAGTGTGAGACATGCGCCAAGGGCCGCGAAGGCCGCCGGTCGGGCATTCCCTGGAAAAGGCATCCCGGGCACGGGGCTCAAACCGGGCGGGTCAGCGTTCCCCGATGAAATGCAGGCCCATCCGCAGCGGCTTTCCCGTATTCCGGGCGCTGCCGCAGGCCTCATGAAGGAGCTCCCGGCAGGGAGCCGGTCAGCCGTCAGATTCCTGTGAAGCCGACCGGGCTCCTGTCAGGGAATGCCTTTATGAATGGAGGACCTTGGCCCTGGACCAGGCGGAGTAATACTCCTCATTGCCGACCTTGGCATAGATGCGGACCCGCAGGTAGTATTTCTTTCCTTCCTTCAGCTTCTTGATGAACCTGTCAAGGTCCTTGAGCCGCTTGATCTTCCTGCTGTCGCTTTCGGAGAAATCGCTGTTCAGGCTGTACTCGATCTGATAACCCTTGATGTTCCTCAGGCATTTCCAGAACAGACCAACCTGCTTGCTGCCGGCGACGCCGGCCCAGCTCTCCGCGTTCGGGAAGATCATCGCCGCTTCCTCGATCATCTGCGCCACGCTCTCCTGCGTGTTCATCAGATCATCCGGGATCAGCGCCTCATGCTCCTCCAGGACCGCCTCCATCGCCATGGCCTCTGCCGCCTCTTCCACTTCATCGGCGCTGCCGCTGAGCGTCTTCATGGCTTCTTCCACCAGCCGGGCGGCCTTCTCATAGGCCCTGAGCTCCTGCCCGGCGTTCCCGGTCATCGTTTCCCTGATGGCCTGGCCCGCGGACTCCAGCATCTTCATGGTTTCATCCGCCCACCGGGCAGCCTCTTCATAGGCCTTGCGCTCTTCTTCGGCCCACTTTTCGACCTTGGGGGCCGCGGCTTCCAGCGTTTCCTTCGCCTCTTTGACCCGCCTGGCGGTTTTCTCGTAGTCCTTTTTCTCCTTCGGGGACTTCCAGTCCGCTTTCCTGGCGGCCGCCATCCTGATCTGCTCCTGCGCGGCCTCCAGCCTGCCCATCAGATCTTCCGGATCCTTCCGGTCCTGCTCCCCGGTCCCGCCTTCCCCGTTCGGGGTCTCTGCCGCGGGGGCTTCCGGAGCGGGGGCCTCCTGTACAGGAGCCTCCACCGGCTCTGCCCCGGTATCCTGGGCCGGAGCTTCCTCCGGCTTGACCGGGGCTTCTTCCGCGGCGGCCTGTGCCGGCTGCGCCTCGGTCTCCTCAGCGTCGGCCTTTTGCGTCCTCTTCTTCCTGGGGGTCCTGGTTCTTGTGGCCGCTGCTTTGGGGGTCGTCGTTCTGGTTCCTCTGGGCTTGCGGGTCCTGCGGGCGGGTTCCTGGGCTTCCGCAGCCGGAGCCTCGACCGGCGCCGCTTCAGCGGCGGCAGGAGCCTCGCTCTCGTTCTGCTCCTGCGCAGCCGGGGCCTCGGCGGGGGTCACGCTCTCGTTCTTCTCCTCCACAGCCGGGGTCCCGGCCTGTTCCGTTTCAGCAGTCGCGGGGATCTCGTTGACGATCTGGTCTTCCATATGCGTACTCCTTTCGTGATTGAGCGTGGTGTCCATAGTCAATGGGATAAAATTCTGTTGCAGGCGGCACTCCGCCTCCGCGGGGCGCCGGGGGGTTTGGTTCCCGCGCCTTACCGCGCGATGCGGCTGTCGACGACGGCGCCGGATACAGCGGAGACGGCGGCTCCGAGGAAGATCATCTTTATGCCGGACTCAATAAAGTAGAAGCTGATGAGAAGTCCGATGCTGACGGCGAGGACCGCGGGATGGGCGATGGAATAGATGCCCATGAGCACCTCCAGAACGCCCAGAACGATTCCGAAGATCTTCGCGGCGCCGCCCTCCTGGTTTCCGATGGCATCGATGATGGTCATCGCGCCGCGCAGGAGGAACCAGCCCGCGGTCATATAGAACAGAACGGAACTGCCCGCTTCCGCGATGCCGGGCACCGAAATGGCGACAATGCCCAGGATCAGGCTGAGCAGCGCAAAGAAGAACTCCTTGTCATAGCGGCCTTCGGAGATTGCCTGCACCATGCTGACAATGCCGTTGATAAAGAACAGCAGGACGATGCAGTGCCCCGTTCCGAGGAAGGTGGCAAGCGGGGTGGCAAGCATGGAGAATCCGCCGATGATGGTCAGGATGCCCATGACGGTAAACAGGATGGTCACGTTGTTGCCGCCCTCGCAGGTGGCCTTTCCGACGACGATCGCATCAATGCCGGACTCGATGAAGTAAAAGCCGATCAGGAATCCGATGGTGAGGGCAAGCACCGCGGGATGGGCAATGGAATAGATCGCCAGACCCAGTTCCAGCACACCCATGACGATTCCCAGCACCATCAGGAGGAAGCTGCCTCCCTCTTTCCGGATGGCAAGGGCATCGAGAATGGACAGGACCCCGCGCAGGACGAACCAGCCTCCGGCCATGTACAGCATGATGGTGTTGTTCACTTCCACAGCGCCCGGGATCACCAGGCCGGCAATGCCCAGAATCACGCTGAGTATTGCAAACAGAAACCTCTTGTCATAGCGCTTTGCTGAGATCCCCTGGACGATGCCGGTGATGCCCCAGATGAAAAACAGGATGATGATGTAGTATCCCAGGCTCAGAAAGTTCGCCAGCGGCGTGCTCAGCATGGAAATGCCTCCGATGATCATCAGCACTCCCAGAATTACGATCATGGTAAAGGATGTCATTGTGTTGCCTCCTCAATAGTGTTGGGAATATTTGGATTTTTCGGATTCCGGACGGGGTTCCCCCGGGAACCCGCCGCCCCCCGGGCGGCCTCCGGTTATTTTTTTGTTGTCTCGTCTGCGGTGGTCTTTTTCTTCGCCTGCTCATGACTGCCGGTCATGTTGCACACGGGGTTGACCTTGCTGTTGTTCAGCAGAATGATATTCCCCTTGTCATCCGTGATCTCCGTGGTGCGGATGCCCATATCCGTCACATGGCCGGTGACGCCGCCCACACTCACGTAATCGCCCACATGGATGGACCCGTCCAGGATCATGAAGAAGCCGGCAAGGAGGTCAGCCGCCATGCTCTGGGCACCCATGCCAGCGGCGATGGAAATGATACCTGCCGACGCCAGCAGCGCCGTGGTGTTCACGCCGAGAATGCTGAGGATGAAGAAGCCCAGGAAGAGAATGGTGGCATAGACGACGAGGCTTTTGATCAGACTGCTGTAGGTCTTGTTCTCGAAGCCGAGACGCTTTTCCACCTGGTCCAGCACCGTGAAGACCGCATATTTGACGCACAGCGTGACCGCCACGATGAAGATCGAGGCCCAGATGGAGAACAGATTGACCCCCTTGTTCCACTGCCAGCTGAAGACATAGTCAAAGGATGACCACAGTCCGGCCGCGGAAAGCAGCAGCGCCGCAATCACAAACGCCGTCAGGAAGATGGGATATCCGTCGAAGAAGATCATCATGGGACTCTTTTTCAGATCGGCGGGCTGGAGAACTCCCCTGCCCTCCTCCAGCCCCTGAGCGACCAGCCTGCTCGCCTTCGGCTGGTACACAAGCAGCAGAACCAGCAGCAGCACAAATCCCGCCAGGTAGGAAAGCGTCAGGGCTTCGGCATCCATCTTCTGGGGAACGATCACCGCAATCGTCTTTCCGTCTTCCGAACGCGCGGACACGCAGACATTCTCCCCGTTGTATTGCGCAAAGCCCTCATAGCCGGCTCCGGGTTCATACTCAGCGAAGACCGTCGACGCCTTCTGTCCGATCATTCTGGGATTGGTATGGGCGATAAAGATGCCGTCCTTGTCATCGATGGCGGCGACAATCTTGCCTTCATTCACGACATAGTCGTTGATCGTATTGACTTCGCTCATCCGGTCGTATTCGTTCTTCAGCTCTGCGGCGCTGTAAACGGCCAGAAGGAAACCATCCGGCTGTCCCTGCGCGTCAGTCATCAGGACCGCGGCACCCATCTGCATCTGCCCCGTATAGGGATCCGCCGCAGGTTCCGTGACGATATGGGGATACCCCATCTGCACCGCGCGGTACCTGTCGATGGGGCTCGTGTCGGTGGAAAAGCCCGTATAGGTATTGCTGGAAAGGGTTTCCTTCCCGGCGCTGTCAAAACGCATCAGGTAATTGGTCCCGGCGATGCGGCTGAGCTCCCCGAGGCCGGCATGCGTCTGATACTCCGGATGATCCATCAGAAAGGACGCAAGAATTTCCGCGCGCTTCAGATAGTAACCCGAATAATTGCTGCGGACCCGGTCCGCATGGGACTTGCGCAGGGCGATCTCATTCTGGATTTCCACGCGGGAACCCATGGCGGAGATATTGGCATGGGTCCGGTTCTCCAGCTCCAGGAGCATTTCGGAGAAAGCGAAGGTGACCACAAGCACCAGCAGGATGCCCGGCCTTGTCGCCCTGACAATCCAGCTGCCGCGGGCGGCATCGGTATAGCTGCCTTCCCTGTTCCGCTGAAGCCTGCGGGACGCGTAGAGCAGGAACATCATCATTCCCAGGGCAATGACGGTCGAAATGGACAGGGCGATGCACAGGGCGTTGCCGACGGCGCTCCTGAAGGGAACCATCATCAGCAGGTCCGTCTGTTCCTGTTCATAGTACGTCTGTACTGCAAGGTACATCTTGCCCAGGAGTCTGATGAACTTGACGGCCCTTCCCTTCGACGTACGCAGAAGGGCGCTCTTCTTCTGGAAGATCCTGTTCAGTTTTTCAGTGATCTGATCGAGCTCTTCGCTGGTGAAGCCTTCCTCCATATACGCTTCCAGCCTGTCACCGATCTTGGCAAAGAGAGCGGCCTCTCCCCCTTTCAGCGCGCCCTGAATGTACTCTGCCCAATCGGTGAGGAAATCGAACATCGACATGACATTGTCGCACGGGAACTCATAGACGAGGCTGCAGGCGCTGCCGCCCGGCACGGGAAGCCGGACAAATCCCTTTCCATCCATGAGATTGTCGTTCTTCTCCCCGACCCTGATGACGGCAGGGTAGAACTCCAGATGCGGCGTGCCCGGTTCAAGGGCCTGGATGCAGTTGTTGAACGTCTCCTCCGGGCATACGGCGCCGGTGGTTAAAAGCAGTTTTCCCTTCTCATCCAGCAGGGAGACGCTGTCGGCGGAAACCCTCAGGCGCACCTGCTCCAGACCCTGTGCATCCGGCAGCCCGTTTTCCCCCTGAAGGGTCAGCATTCCAATCTCTGCGCGGGACAGAATGTCACCTTCGTAGGCTCTGGTGCGCAGATCCATATCTTTCCTGCGGGATTCGAACAAGTCCGGAATCGCCTCGAGATACTCATCGATCTCATTCAGGCTGTTGATTCCATAGATTCTGTAAACCGTGAAGAACATGACTGCCGTGAGGACCAGGAAGACGGCCACGGAAAGGAAAAGCAGCTTTTTCCCGCTCTTTTCCCTGAACAGTTCCCTGATCTCATTAATAAACTTCATCATTGTCACCTTTGGCTTTCTTGACAGATACTGTTTTGTTGCACCAGTGTACAGGAGCCGGCCACCGCCCTGGCCTCGGGGTTCTTCTCGTCCATGGTGATGAAATTCCCGTAGATCACCTATTCAGCAGTGACTTTCTCTTCCACGGTCCGGGCCGTCAGGGCGTTGGCGCGCACGGAGTCCATGCCCTTTTTGCAGGAGGACTTCGCCTTGTAGCCTTCGCTTGCCGCGATGATTTCCCCGTTCCCCGCTTTGAGACGGAAGCGGAACTCGCCTGCCTTGTCCTTGTAGACCTCAAACTTGGGGCATTCCCGGGTCTCAACCTTCTTCAGGGTCTGGTCCTCGACCGGAGCCAGCGGCGCATTGTCCTGCACGCTCCTGATGCCTTTGAGGCAGGCCTCCTTGGTGGTGTACACCTGTGAGGTGGCCACGACCAGGCCGTTGTCCGCAACCAGGTTGAAAGAGTATCCTGCCGGGGTCATCTTGACTGAAAACTTGCCCATTCTCTTGTCCTCCCACGCAAATATAATAAAATATATTAATATAATCGGATCAGCATTCGTCTCCCGGGCGCCATGCGGCAGAGGGATCTGTTCTCCGGTTATTCACGGCGGATGCGGCCTCGCACCCGGTCTCCTTCAGAAGGAAAGCATCCCGCAGGACGGGATCGGCGGCACGGCCCGTTTCCCCTGTCCCGGTCCTTCCCTTCTTTCCGGATTTCTGCAGGGTCTGTTCAAAAACAGGGGACCATGGATCCGGCGCCCTGCGCCTTCTCCCATGATCCTCAGATTTCTATAAAAGACACCCCTCAGCGGTCCGGGAAACGGACCCGGTCAGCGCAGCTGTCTCAACGCTTCCTGAGGCCCGGCAGCCTGCCGGCAAAGGGCCGGGTGCCCGCCTGCAGGCGTTCAGGGCCCGGACGGTCTCTGTCTCCCGCATGTACGGCGCGCGCATTCACGGCCGTCCTGCGCCTGTGCGCAGCTGTCCCGCCATGAATCCGCAGTCACTTTTTATATCGTTACACGCCGCATAATTATAACAGTTTGCCATTCCCGATCAACAGGGTGTTCCACAATGTCACATGTATAAAAACACACAGCGGACGCCTTCGGGAAAGTGCCGGCGCGGGACGTTTCCGGCCGCATCGCCTGCCCGGAAGCAGAAGAATTGAGCCGGGACCGTTCCGCACCTCCCCCGGGCGGAATTCTCAGCGTCCGCGCCCGCCGGCGATCGCTCCCAGGCACATGCGGATACCGTCACGCGCCGCTCCGCCGGCGGGAAATCCACGGGCCGTGCGAAATGCTGAACCGGTATCCCTATTGATTATAGTGCTTGTCAATGTGCAGGGTCAAGGAATGTTTCGCCTTGCAGCTCAAAGCTGTCCGGCCTGCCCGTCGTGCCCTGCGGGGGAGGGTTTTCCGGGATTTCAGGGGCCGTCCCGCCGGGAGAACGAAGGGACCCAAAAGCCCTTTGAGCAGGGAAAACCCCGGCACGGGCTCTGTTTGCCGCCGCGTGCCGGGGTCTGTTTTCTGCCGGGGGACTTTCATGTGTTTTCCTGTTCTCCTGCGCCTCCCGGACCCGGTTTCTCCGGTACGCGGCGCCGCCGTCAGGGGTGCGTCGTCCGCCTGTCCAGGACCGTTGCCGCAGGTGCCAGGTCCCGTCCGTCGCCCGGCCGCCCGGCAGATGACCGGACGCCGCTTTTTCCCGCGCTCAGTTCATCGCGGTCCCGCCGACATAGAGCGTGTGGCCGTTGGTGACCACGTTCTCCATGCTGCCTTCAAAGGAAGTGATGCGGGTATCCGCGGTCAGGGTCCAGGTGCTGCCGCTGTCCAGGGAGACGTTCACCGTGCCGGTTTCAGCGGAAACGGCAACGCCCTTTGCGTTTGTGATCTCACCGCTGAAGGTTCCGTCAAACGAGGATCCGTTTTTGAGCGTGAGGGTCAGGGTGGAGTTGCCGCCCACCAGGATCGTGCCGCTCAGGGTCTGCCCGTCCGCGACCAGCTCCGCCGTGTTGGAGGATCCGCTCCAGCCGTCGTCGCACACGGAAAGCAGCACGTCGCTGCCCTCGTTGCTCAGCGCCACGCCGGACAGGGTGATCACCGCATGGGTGTTGGTCACATGGAACATGTGCCCGCTCAGGCTGGTCAGTCTGCCGCCCGTCATGGTGAAGGACGAGGTGCCGCTGTCCGCGTCACCGCTCATGGACTGGTAGATCATGATGGTGTCGAGGAAGGAGGCCTTCCCGTTCATGTCCGTGTTGGAGGCGGTCATGTCGCAGTTTTCCAGGGTGATGGAATTCATGCCCTCGATGCACACGCCCTCGGACAGGTTGGACACCAGTGCCGCGTTCTTCACGGTAATGTCCGCCGTGGAGTAGATCGCCGGGGAGCCCAGACCGCTGGTGGTATAGGTGCCGCCGTCCACGACGACGGTGCCGCCGCCCCGGTCCGTGCGGATCGCCGCGGAGGACCTGCCGCTGGTGGTCACCGTCAGGTTGCTGGCGAGGGTCACGCCGCCGCCCGTGGTCATGATGCCGCCGGACCCGTTGCCGGTGGTGGTGATGACGGTATCCGAAATCACCACCGTGGTTCCGTCGCCCGCCGCGCCGTTTCTGCCGCTGTTGCCCCCGTAGGAGAAGACGCCGTTCGCGCCGGAGGCGGAGGTTTCAACCGACCCGCCCGTGATCGTGGTGGTGGAGCCGCCCATCACCAGCAGCGCGGCGTTCAGTCCGTAGAAATTGCAGTTGTCGCCGCCGTCCGAGTCACCGGTTTTGGTGACGGCGGGGCTGAGGATCGTGACAGCCTCGTCCGTGTTCACGATGAGGGCGCTTTCATCCGCGGCAGAAGAGGAATATGTCCGGTCAGCCGTCCGGGCGGCTTCCGTGATTTCGGCCGCCGCGGCATATTCAAAAGACGATGTCCTTCCTCCGGGAGGGGTTCCGCCGCCGAAGCCGCCGCCAGGCGGGTTCCCGCCAGGGCCCCCGGGCATGCCGCCCTCAGGCGGCATCCCGGGCATCATGCCTTCCCCGAAGCCGCCGTCCCGGGGCTGCCTGTCCGCGCTTCCTTCCTCCGCATGCGCGCAGATCCCCTGGCACGCCGCGAGGGCCATGACAAGAATCCATGCAAAACAACGTTTCATTCTGAATACCTCCATATTTTTCCAGTGGCCGGCGAAGGGCCGGAGGACCCGTTTCCTGCTTTTCCCGCAGAGGGGAACCTCTCCTGCAGCCGGCATCGCCATTGTAAGGGAGGTTGCTTGAAGAAAGATTGAAAAACGGGGGACGGGAGATAAAACCAGGCCTTTCCGTCCTGACGCCAGGCGCGCAAGCCGCCGCGTCCGGAGGCCCCGCCGCGCTGAGCGTGTGCATCTGCGCCATATGGCGGGGCATTCCGCCCTCCCGGGCAGGCATCTCCCCGGGACCTCCCCTTCGCCGGCTGCCGTGTCCGGAGAACCGAAATGCTGTCCGCCCCGCTGACGGTGCGCATCCGGCTGGGAGGTGACCCTCGCGGTGCTGCTGCGGATCTTCCGGGAGAGCGCCTTTCCGGTCACCTTCTCATTCTCCGCCTCCGGGCTGGCCCCGGCCTCATCCGGCAGGATGATCGGCGCATTCTTCGCAAACGCCCGTGCAGCGGGGATGCGCCGGCGCCCGCCGCCGTTTCCGCCGATGAGCGCGTCATGCAAAAAAGTGACGGAATCCCGGGGGATTTCCGCCGCTTTATTCTCCGTCCGGTCCGGCCCCTGCGCGCACTCCGCCGGTCCATGGCCGTCCCGGTCCGTTCAGCAGGTCCCGGCAGTCAGCCGTTACTGCCCGGAAATGGTCTGTTTGTCAGTTTCAGGAGCCGTCTCCCGCTTCACCCAGCTGATCTCACCCTCGTCGGAGGAAAGCGTCAGGACGACCTGCCCGTTTCCGTTTTCGGCAAAGGCGTAAGACGCCGGCCTGGCCTCCCCCTCCAGGTTGCTGTAGGCCACATACAGGCCGGTCCCGTCACCCTTTTCGCCGGTATCCGCCGCATAGGCCTCAAAATCAGCGGTCTTCTGACCGTTCATCGTCGTGACGCCGTGCCCGTTCCCGTCAATGGTCATGATCAGCTCGGCCGAAGCCTTCTCCCCGCCAAAGGAGCTCAAATCCGCCTGCCATGAGCCGACAAATCCGAGGGCCTCCAGCTGAGCGAGCGCGTCCGGCAGATGCGCGGACCAGTCCATGTTCTCAAGGACAAACAGATCAATCACGTCTTTTGTCAGCGCCTCGTCCGCGTCCACCGGGAAACCTGCCGCCAGCCAGTAGGCATAGGGGCCCTCTGTGGCGAGCGCAAGGGCATCCGCATCGGAGCCGTAGCGGAATTCGAGATGGTACGTGGTGGAAGGCGTGTCCGGCATCATGAAGAAGTATCTGAACTCACCCGCATCCGTGTCTGCGGTTTCGTAGAGGTACCCCTCCATCATGCCCGACAGGGAAAGCCTGCCGGCAGCTGCGTATTCGTGGCGGAAGACCTCTTTCCCGTTTTCATCCGCGCCGCTGATCACCCTGCCGTCGAAAGTGATCCTGGACACGCCGTTGATGAACAGGCAGTCGAACCGGGCGCCGTTTGAACCGTCGCCATAGGCATCCACGGCCTCCTGCCCGTAGAGTGTGCCGCTGCAGGACGATTTCAGCATCTCCGCCATGGCCGGAGCCATTTCCCCGCCCACGACCGCCGCGCAGGGATCCAGCCAGAGCTGATCGTATTTGGGATCCGTAATGACGGGGAACAGCGGTTCATAGGTTCCCTTCACCGCCTGCAGAAGGGCGGCGGCTTCAGCTGCCG
Source organism: uncultured Eubacteriales bacterium (assembly GCA_900313545.1). Next base: position 13,114 of record OMRS01000130.1, read on the forward strand.
CATCCTTTTTGACATAGGAGAAGGTCAGCTCAGGATACCCGAAGGCTGAAACCGTCACCGTGCAGGGCTTTCCGGTTTCAAACAGGGGGCTTTCGCTGCCGTCCCGGGCTTTGACCACGCCGTCCGCATTCAAGGCGCCGTCCCCGCTGAGCACGTCAAAGCTCCCGGAGGTGCCGTGATGTCCCACGATCTCCTGCTCCACGGGCTTCTCCGCCCCTTCCGCCAGGATTTGGACGTGCCTGATGTTCGCCAGGAAATCCGCCATATCGGCGCCGCTGAGCACGATGGCATGTCCGTCAAAGGAGATTGCCCCGGGCGTCAGAGCGCTGTCAATGACAAAGCAGGGCGCCTGTGCCGCAGCGGGGCCGCCCTCAAAGGAGGGGGAGCGGTATCTGCCCCCGGCATCCGCCACATTCACATAATAGATGCCGGCCTTCATCTTCTCCGGGTTGCGGAACGTGAGGATCACCCTGTCCTGCGCGAACCTGACGTCATAGCTGTCCGCAGGCACGACCTCCTCATTGCGCACGCCCCAGCGGACATCGAGCACCTGAAGATCAAAATCGGCGGGCAGGGCATTTTTCATCGTCACAACGCCGTCTTTCACGCTCTTCACGGGCAGCGCCGGCCCTTCCACTTCCAGGAAGGTTTTGCCGGCTTTGCCGTCAAAAGCATTCAGTACGGCTTCCTGCGACGCGGCGCTCACCATGGTGGCCCCGGAAACGGCATCCGCGCCGCCTGAGGTCATGTCCATGAGCGCCACTTCATCTCTTGTCTTCCCGACAAATCTCTCCAGAAGACCGCTTTTTACCGCCGCATCCCAGTAAGGCTTGTTCTTGGCGGCCCAGAGTTCCTCCCTTCCTTCCTGAACGGAAAGCGGTCCGCCGGTGCCGTTGTCCCTGACGGCTGTGACAACCCCCTCGCTGTTCACCTCCACAGTCAGACGGACATTGTAAAACGGCGGATGAATAAAGGGCACGGTGGAGGGATAGCTGCGCTGGTCCACATTGGCGTCACCCGACAGGCTCTGATCCGCCGGTGCGGAGGCCGCGGTCAGCATGATGCAAAGAACCATTGCCAGGACAAATCCAAGGCGAGATGTTTTCATATTGAACTTCCTTTCTGTGCGGCGATGCGGAACTGTCAGGCGAGTGCCGCGCCCAGCGCCCTGCACCCGGCCAGGCCTTCATCGTCAGGGGTGTTTCTGCATTTCACGCTCTGCGCAGCCAGGGAGATTCCCTTTTCCGCGCAGCGGTCTTCCCAGGAGCGCAGCCATTGCCCGTCGCCCCAGTCATAGCTTCCGAACAGCCCCACCTTTTTTCCGGGAAGCGACGGCTCAATGCGCAAGAGCACCGGCAGGAACTCGCTCTCCTCCAGGTCCTCCGCACCCATGGCAGGGCAGCCCAGAGCGACCGCATCCATCCCGTCAACGCCCGCGACACAGTCGCACGTCAGGAGCGTGACATCCGCCCCCGCCGTCTTCGCGCCTTCCGCCACGGCATTTGCCATGGCCTCAGTGTTGCCCGTTCCGCTCCAGTAAATCACCGCTACTTTGCTCATTTGAAATCCTTCCTTTCTTTAAATACATCTTCCATCCTCACCGGGGGGCGGCAGACCGCCGCCCTAGAACGCAACCGCCAGCCTTTCCAGTGAAAAACCACGGGACAGGCAGTTCAGATATACCTGTGTGCAGTGTCTGCAGCGGGCAAACTGCCGGCTCGCGCCTTCCACATCGTCATACACTTTCCATATGCCGCAGAGCTTGTAGTTGTCCCTGTCGTTCATGAATCCGTCCACGTCAGCCGGAGGATAGCCGAGGAACAACCCGATTTCATGGGGAAAATCCTCTTCCGTGCGCAGGCGGGAAATCAGCCTGGCCAGACAAACGTTTGCATTCCCGCAGGTGTATCCGCATTCCGCAAGGAGCCTTTGGGACAAGGGATCGCGCAGGTCCCGCTCCAGAAGCTTCGGCCGGTACAGGTACAGCAGCACTTTCCCTTTGCGCCACCTCAGCGGCAGCATGCGCAGCCCCTTGGGTCTCAGCCGCTGATTCAGCTCCCGAAGCTCCCCGGTCATCTGCTTTCGGTTCTCATAGGCGCAGTTGAACATGTTCCCGGTTTTCAGGCACGCCATGGTCGGGGCGCAGCAGCGGATCAGGGTTTCATTGCACATTTCTGTCTTCCTCCGGCAAAGCATCAATTGTTAGTGTATGCTAACTTCACGTCTGAAGAAAAGCCGCACCGGCATCGGCGGGCGGGTCACATACACGTTGTTTGTTAGTAGCTGCTAACATTGATATTCTATCACCGGGGCTTCCCGGTGTCAAGATCGCCCGCTTGTCTCCTGTTGACCAGTCACAAGGTGGCGCTCCGGAGTGGTGCCGGCGGTCCCGGATCCCGCCCATCGGCCCGTCATGCGGCGCCGGAGCCCGGTCCTCAGGAAAAGGCCGGTCAGGTCTGCCCCCCCATTTCCTGCACCATGCTGCCTCCCCGGCATAGTCCGCGCGGCAAAAATCAGGGTTATCAGCCGCCGGATCCCTCTTTGTTCCGCCTCCTCCTTGGTAGAAGTTTGACTACCAAAAACTGTTGTGGTGATTGATTTTTTTGATTCTGACGTGAAAGGCAAAACATGGCTTTTGGAGAGTGGCATAGACAAGAAAACACCCGCTCGAAGAGCGGGTGAAAAGGGGCTAACTGCAGGATGTTGTTGTGAAGATGACAGATGGATGAAATGATAAAATCGAAAGGATTGTTGTCATAGGAAAGGGTTTTCGATGCCCTTCGTGGGTGGTTCTATATCACCCTTACTGAACAGTTACCTTTTTATGTCCTTCGAGTCAGGCTGCTGAACCATCGGGCGGAAGCCTTTCGGCCCGTCTGGTACGACAGGAAGCAGAGAGAGGCATCCATGCGAAAACCATCGGCGGATTCCCCTCCGGCTTCCTTCCGGTTCCGTCCGTTCGCGCATTGTCAGCGAATCATAACCCCCGGTTCCTTATTCATCTTCATCTGTCTGATCACCGTCTGTTATCTCCTTTGACTTATCCTCTTTGATTTCGGAATAGAAGTTGACGATAACGGAGGTGATCAAGGAAACAACAACGATTCCATACAGACCGAGAATGATGGAGAGGATTCTCCCTTTTATAGTCACTGCAGTGATATCGCCAAAGCCGATTGTTGTCACAATTGCAAAGCAGTACCAGACAGCATCACTGAAAGAGGAGATGTTGGGTTCCCAGGCAACAAGACAGCTGGAGAAGGAAAAGATCAGCAGAAGCAGTCCCAGGATAACCTCTGTCGCATAGGTCCCACGGATGACATTTCTCAGTACATCCAGCCGAATCCGGACAAAAGCCGCTGACATGATGGACACCAGTGCCTGTATTCCTGCAATGAATAGATCCGTTTGAATAAGCAGCTTTGTCCCCTCATCATCCTGCATTAAACCGATAAACAGACCAATGAGAAGGAATATCAGTATCAGTTTGAGGACAATGTTGCGCAGTTTATGGTTGAGAAAGCACGAAATCACGCAGTTGATCAGAAGCGTATACCAGTGAATTGTACAGAGAAACATCACAGCCTTTACTGTTGCCCCAAGAGGGATCATCAGCAGAGGACTGAAAACAAACAGGGCGCTGTAGATCAGGTATTTGTAAAAGAGAATCGGGGATTCCCTGCGCCTGCGAAAAGCCCGAAACAG
>OMRS01000134.1 GCA_900313545.1 uncultured Eubacteriales bacterium
GGCGCGCCGGCTGGCATCCACAAACTGCTCGTCCCCCACGGCAAAGCGCCGGATCTCCCTCTGGGAATTGGTGAAGGCCTTGGTGACCCGGATTCCGGTGATGCTGCTCTCCACCGCCGCATTGATGGTCGCATTGCTCTTTCTCCGGTCATCAAAAGCCTGACGCATGGGCTTTCTCATGGTCAGGGTCACCCACACCAGAATGGGCACACAGGCAAAGATGATCAGTGTCAGCGGCAGATCGATCGTCGTCAGGTAGATGAAGGACAGAATGATCATGGTGGAACTGATCAGCAGGTTCTCCGGGCCATGGTGCGCAAGCTCGCAGACCTCAAACAGGTCGCTTGTGATGCGGGTCATGATCCTGCCCGTCTCATGGTCGTCAAAGAAGCTGAACGGCAGTTTCTCCAGATGCCGGAACAGGTCCTGACGCATCTGCGACTGCATTTTCACCCCGATCATGTGTCCATAGTACTGGACAAAAAAGCGAAGCAGCATCCGCACGACGTACATGCCCAGAAGCACAACGCCCATCAGCACAAGGCGGCTGTACTGCCTTTGGGGGACATAGACATTGAGCATGTTGCGGGTAATCACGGGATAAACCATGCCCACCAGGGAGATCAGCAGCGATGCCAGCATGTCCAGCGCCAGCATCTTCCTGTGGGGTCTGTAATATGCGATGAATTCCTTGACCATAGCTTCTGTTCCTCCTGATCAGTTCTCAGCTGACAGGTTCTGCAAAAGATGCACCGTTTTCCAGGAGACTCCTTCATTTCAGATTCCGTCAGGCCCCAGTATACCCGTAAATCGATTTGACCACCAGAGGATTTGCCATTTGGGCATCTGTTTTGCAAGTGCGCAGAGCTCTCCGCTTCCCCCGCCTTCTCAGGACTGTGCACAGGGACAGGCTGCGCTTCGCCGTCCGGCATCTTCCCGGTTTGCTGATAAACTCGGAGAACTGCGGACGGGGGCTTCATTCCAGCGTTCTGCACTGCTTCCACGCAGCGCTCTCCCCTCGCAGCCCTGGATTTCCTTTTCTCATTCCACCATTTTCCCATCTCACCCAGGGGGGGCCGGTTCTTTTCTCTGCGGGAGCGTTCACGGCCGGGACTGATTCCTGTTCTCCCTGCACCATTTTTCATTTTTCCGTCTTCAGACGGAGGAACCACATTCCGGAGGTTTTCATGAGAGCTGCATTTCCTGTCATTCTTCCCCTTCTTGTCGCCATCAACCTGTTCTCTTTTATCCTGATGGGCTATGACAAGCACTGCGCCAGAAGGGGCAGATGGCGCGTTCCCGAGCGCGTCCTCTTTCTGAGCGCCCTCTGCTTTGGCGGCCTTGGCGGCACCCTGGGCATGTTTCTGTTCCATCACAAGACCCGGCACCTGTATTTTCGGATCCTCTTCCCGCTCTTTCTCATCATCCAGGTGCTGCTCCTCTGGTCCGTCTTCTTCCGCTGAGGGTCTAAAGCCAGAAAAAGCGGAACCTCCTGCATGTCAGCCCTGAGTCTTTTCTTCCTTCAGTCTCCCCGCACGCCGAACCCCGATTCCCCGGATTCCACGGGGATTTCGTGACATCTCATGTTTTCGATGCGGACATAGGTTCCCCGCTCGATGGCCAGAATCACCTGGTCGATGGCTTCCCGGGTCCCCTGGATTTCCATGGACACGGATCCGTCAGGCTCATTTTCCACCCATCCTGTGCAGTCCATCCTTCGTGCGGCATACGTGGCCCGGTACCGGAACCCAACTCCCTGGACCCATCCCGTGAACTTCAGCCTCAGGCGGATCAGCTTTCTGCCAAGAGCCATATTGATTTCCCTTCTTGCATAAGCAACAGGCCGCCGTACTTGACGGCGGCCTGCATGGCTGCAAAAGTGTGTCAGTTTTCCAGGGCCTTGGTGCAGAAGGCTGCCAGGGCCGCGCCGACCAGCGGGCCGACCACGAACACCCACAGGCAGGCCATGGGCGCCGCATTCCCGCCAAAGAGGGCGATCAGTGCGGGTCCGAAGGACCGGGCCGGGTTGACGGAAGTCCCCGTCAGGCCGATGCCGAGGATATGGACCACCACCAGGGTCAGTCCGATGACCAGGCCGGCAAAGGAACCGTGGTTTGCCTTCTTGGAGGTCACGCCCAGGATGGCCATGACAAAGATGAATGTCAGCACAATTTCCACCACCAGACCTGCCAGGGAGCTGTTGCTCACGCCGGCCAGTCCATTGCTTCCCAGACCTCCGGTCTGGTCAACCACGTTGCCATGTCCGAAGATGAAGGACAGGAGCGCAGAGCCAAATGTGGCTCCCAAGCACTGGGAGATCACATAGCTCACGAATTCCGACACCGTCATCCCGCCGGTGAGCAGTACGCCCAGAGAAACCGCAGGATTGATGTGGCAGCCGGAGATGTTGCCGATGGAGTAAGCCATGGCAACGATGGTCAGGCCGAATGCCAGAGCCGTGAGAAGATATCCGCTTCCCTGCGCCGCATTGCAGCCGACCAGCATGGCCGTTCCGCAGCCCAGAATGACCAGCGTCGCCGTTCCGATGAATTCCGCGATACACTTTTTCATATTCATAGGTCAAACCCCCTCTTTGATATGGGCAGGCTTTCCGCCTGCCAAGGCGTATTATACTGCCCCTATAACGCGTTTGCAAACATCTCTTTTCAAAAACAGAATTTCGGGAGATCCATGGCAAATTCCCCCGTCCTGTGCAGTCTGATAATCGACCGATGTTATTATGCAATGGACAAATGTCCAATTTCCAAGCGTCGCCGTTGTTTTGGCATACTTTCAACCTGAACACAAGCTCGTATACAAGATGTACCGCAATGATGGGAATGTGTCTGATCTCAAGTTGTCGGCTTGAGTTCTTGGATAGCATCGGTCATTTTCCTAACTGCACAGGTTGAAATTCCCATGTGCTGCAGGGAGATCGCTGCAGCTCTCCCGCCGGGAAAAGGGCCCGGGCGGGCTTCCGCTTCCCGTTTCCGGGTCCTTCGCAGGAGCGGGGGCCCCTTTCTCAGGGTTCAAATGAAGTTGACGGGCATCCGCGGGAAAAGTACAATACATCCCCGTGCCAGATGATCATCATCTCTCACTCATTTTATCTCAAGGAGAACAGTTCCATGAAGATCACGACTTTTAACCCTTCGATTCTGACCAACGATGCGGCACCCATCCTCCAGCTTTTTGAGGACCTTGGATTTGTGCAGACCCATAACAAGGTGGAAAATGTGGATGTGGAGTTTTCTGCCCACCGGATGAAGGATGCAAACGGTTTCCATGTTGACGTCGTTGATGTTCCCTCGCTTTCGAAGACCCATACCGCCATCCGGATGAATGTGGACAATTACGACGAGGCCTATGAGCTGCTGACGTCCAGAGGATTCAAGGAAATCGAGAGGTTTAGACCCAGCACCACGGCATCCAGCAGATATGCCTATCTTGTTTCTCCAAACGGCATCCTGATTGATGTCTGCCAGCACATCAAAAAATAACCGGTCACAGTCAAGCTAAACGCCCGGGACTCCGGGGAGGACCTGAATGTCAGTTCAGGTCCTCCTTTATTTTGAGAAGGAAGTCCGCCCCTGTCAAAGTCCTTCGAGTCCATCTGCAAAAGTACAGGGAGTGTCCTCTGTCAGGGGACGAATCATTGACGCTCTGCTTTGGAAGGGAAGGCGCAGATCGCAAAAACGCACCTGCCTGATCCGGCAGATGCGTTTTGCGGTTTTCCCGGACTCTCCCCGGCCCAGCTGTAGGGGGCATTCCTGTCAAGGGTGAACAGGCCGCTGCCGACAACAGCGAATCTTCCCGTCCATCTTCGTCAAACCCGCCCCGTCAGGCGGCGTCCTGTCTCAATTCCCCCCTGTACAGACGGCGCAGGTAGAAGATATAGTAGATCGTGGACAGGCTCCAGGTCACCGGGTAGATCCAGTAGATCAGGCGGATGTCATGCACCACCTGCCCGATGGTAAAGAGCACAACCACCCGGACCAAGCACCAGCACACCAGCGTCACCACCATGGGATTCATCGGTCTGCCCAGTCCGCGCACGATGGCCGAGGCAATATGGGTAAACCCCACCAGCACAAAGAACAGTGCGCAGGTCCTCATTCTCCCCGTGCCGTACCGGATGATCTCCGGATCCCCCGAAAACAGTCCCACCAGCCGGGGCGCAAACAGGAAGGTCAGCCCCCCGATCAGCCCGATGACCACGGTGGTGCAGACCACTCCGAAGCGGATTCCCTCCCGGATCCGGTCCTTTCTCCGGGCACCCAGGTTCTGGGAAACAAAGGTGGTCAGGCCCATGGAAAACGCCATGATCGGCAAAAACGTGAAGCCCTCCACCCGGCTGCTTGCGCCGATTCCAGCCATGGCCGCGCTGCCAAAGGAATTGATGTAGCTCTGCACCAACATGTTGCTCAGGTCGATGATGCCCATCTGCATGGCCGTGGGCAGCCCGTAGCGCAGGATCCTGCGGGCATGGTTTGCATGAAAGCGAATTTCCCGCAGGGACAGGCGCAGCGCCCCCCGCATGCGCATCAGGCGGATCATGGACAGGAGCATGCTCACCGCCTCACAGATCACCGTGGCCAGGGCGGCCCCCTCCACGCCCATCTTCAGGGCACCCACAAAGAAATAGTCCAGCACGATGTTCAGCAGGGAGGAAATGATCAGATACATCAGCGGATGCGTGCTGTCTCCCGCCGCCTGCAGGATGGCGACAAACATGTTGTACATCACCAGGAATCCCGCACCGGAAAAGTAGACGCACAGGTAAGCAGACGACTGGTCAAACACATTGTCCGGGGTTCCCATCAGGCGCAGGACCGTCGGAGAGAGGGGCACCCCCAGGAGGGTAATCAGTGCGGAGGACACAAGGCCCAGCGCCACAGCCGTATGCTCCGCCTGCCGGACGGCCCCCTCGTCCCTGGCCCCCACGTGCCTTGCGATCACCACGCCGGCTCCCTGGCTGAATCCCATGAAAAAGCCGGTCATCAGGTACACGTAGGCGGCCGTGGAGGTCACGGAGGCCAGCGCCTCCGGTCCCAGAAGGTTGCCCACAATCAGGGAATCCACCGTGTTGTACAGCTGCTGAAAAAAATGCCCGACAAAGATCGGAAGGGCGAACCGGAGCATCTGTGTCCGGATATTCCCTTCGGTCATCACCACCTGGTGTCTTTCCTGCTGCATGCAAGCCTCCATCTCCCCCTCTTCAGGGGCTGCGCAAAGCGGGCTAAATGTCCAGACTCTTCAGTTTTTCGGTTTCCAGGATCACCAACAGCTTGGTATCCGCGCTCAGGTGATGCTCCGGCCTGACGACCTGCCAGTCCCCGTTTTTTTCCTTCTCGGCAAGGATGTTGAGCCCGATGCGCCTTCGCAGGTCCAGCTGTCCAAGGGTATGACCGATCCAGCCCTTCAGAGGCTTGATCTCCACCACCGACAGGTGATTTCCCACCTTGAAGTAGTCCAGGATGCTGTCTGAAAAGAGAATCCTGGCGGAGCGCTGCCCCGCCTCCTCCTCCGGAATGATGGTCTTGTCCGCCCCCACCTTGTGGAGCAGGGAGGCCATGCGCTCCGAGGAGCACTTGGCGATGACCAGAGGGACTTTCTGTTCCTTGGCCACCGCCACGCTCATGATGCTGGCGTTCAGATCACGGCCTATGGCGGTTACCACCACATCCATGTTCCCCAGTCCCAGTTCCAGCAGCTCATCCTCCTCCGACACGTCCGCGCACACGGCAGAAGTGCAGTAGGCGGCGATCGCCTGGACCTTCTCCTCGTCACGGTCCACCGCCAGCACATCCGCACCCAGATCATAGAGGCTGCGCACCAGGCTGCCCCCGAAGCGTCCCAGTCCCAGGACTGCAATGGATTTGCTCATCGTCTTTCCTCCTACCCCACAAAGAAATCTCCGTCAATATAGCTGATCTTGGGCTGCGGCCGTCTGGACCTGGCAAAGAAGATCGCCATGGAAATCGGCCCGATCCTTCCCAGATACATGCCCAGGATGATGATCAGCCGGCCGGCGCTGTTCAGCGTCGCCGTCAGGTTTCGGGTCAGGCCCACCGTGCCCAGCGCGCTGACCACCTCAAACAGGCTGTCCGTCATGTTGTCCCGCGGGTTGGTGGACATGAGCACCAGGGACAGTACCAGCACCGAGAGCAGACTGACGGCCACGATGGCCGTGGCCTTCCTCATCTGCTCCGCGGAAAGAGTTCGCCCGAAGACCGTCTTCTTGGGCTCGTCCCGGATATAGGTGATCACGTTCATCGCAGCCAGAAAGAAGGTGACGGTCTTGACGCCGCCCGCCGTACCCACGGGCGAGCCGCCGATAAACATGAGCAGATACGCCACCAGGCACGAACTGGTGTTCATGTTCTCCTGCGGGAAGGTGGCAAAGCCCGCCGTACGCAGGGTCACCGACTCAAAGATACTGTTGAGCACCCTGTCCCTCATGGACATGCTCCCCAAAGTCCTGGGATTTCTGAATTCAAGCACGTAAATCAGCAGCGCGCCGCCGGCGATGAGGACAAAGGTGAGCACCAGCACCAGCCGGGTATGCTCGCTGAGCCGTTTCCAGATCACCCGCGGCGAATAGCCTTTCTGAACTCCGCTTCTGACCTTTGAAGACAGGTCAAACCACACCACATAGCCCAGGCCTCCCAGCACGATGAGCCCCATGGTCACCCCAAGGACCATGGGACTGGATTGGTAGTCCTTCAGGCTGGCGGGACCGATGATATCAATGCCGGCATTGCAGAATGCGGACACTGCGTTGAACAGGGATACCCACAGCCCCTTGATCCAGCCATAGGCGGGAACAAAGGCCAGGGCATACAGCAGCGCGCCCGCCCCTTCCACGATGAGGGTTCCCCGAAGGAGCTTGACCAGAAATCCGAGGATCCCCGCGCTGCGTTCCAGGTTCAGCGCGTCCTGCAGCAGCAGCCGGTCTCCGAGGCTGAACCGCCTGCGGACAAGAAGCATCATGGTGGCATTGACCGTGATGACGCCCAGACCTCCGATCTGGATCAGCCCCAGGATCACCAGATGTCCCAGCGTACTCCAGTGGCTGAAGGTGTCCACCACCACCAGGCCCGTCACACAGACCGACGTGGTGGCGGTAAACAGCGCCGTCAGAAA
>OMRS01000398.1 GCA_900313545.1 uncultured Eubacteriales bacterium
CCGGTGCATCCTCAGGCGTCAGATGGCACATCTGCGCCCCCAGCTTCGTCTGCAGGTGGATCCACTCGATGAAATGCTCCGGCGTCATCGGATGCGCTGCAGAGCCAACCTTTACGGTGACTTTCTGCGCCGCCTTGTCGAATTCAGGAACAGGCACATGCTTCTCCTGCGATGCATCCGTCGTGTTTGCCTCAAGTGCCGTCATCGGCTTGCCGCAACAGACGAGGGGCCCGCCGCCCTCATGGATCAGCCCGATGATATTGCCGCAGAGTTCACACCTGAAAAATTTGTTTGCCATAAAACTTCCCCCTTTTTCTCATATATATATCTTCATGCCCCTCAGCGAAGGCCTCATATAGCCGCCCCGCATCAGGCATTGACGACACTTATGCAATCGTAACGTTCAGGCTCTCCTTTTTCAGAACAGCTGCCTGCATGAGGAAATCCACATCCTCATCGATCAATTCCAGCATGATATCCGCAAAGCGCGGATCGAACTGTGTCCCCCTGCCGCGCTCGATCTCCGTGCGCACCCGCTCCTGCTCCATGCCATCGCGGTAACTGCGCCTGGAAGTCATGGCATCATAGGCATCGGCAACCGCAATCATCCTTGCATCCAGGGGAATCTCGGTCTCCCGGAGCCCATCGGGGTATCCCCTTCCGTCCCAGCGCTCATGATGGGAACGGGCACCAATGCTGAGCTTCGGAAACTCCACAATGGTCTTGAGGATATCCGAGCCGATCGTCGTATGGGACTTGATGATCTCATATTCCTCATCGGTCAGACGGGAGGGCTTGTTGATGATGGTGCCGGGCACACCGATCTTCCCGATGTCGTGCAGCAGTCCCATGCAGTAGAGCTCACGCTGCCGCTCAGGAGACTCGCCGGTCCTCTGGGCGATGAGCCGCACATAATCCGCGACACGCTGGGAATGGCCCTGGGTGTACTTATCCTTGGCATCAATGGTCTTGACCAGGGCCAGCACCGTCTGGTCAAACAACCGCTCACTGGCTGACAGGCGCTGCTCCGCCAATTGTGTCTGGCGCACCACTTCCTGCTGCAGATGGCGCTTGAGATACTCGTTCTGGACAATCCGATGGGCACGCTCTTTCAGGACCATCGGCGCAAAGGGCTTGCGCACGAAATCCACGGCACCCGAATGGAACATCTCTGTTTCCAGCTCAATGTCCATTTCCCCCGTCATGATAATGACAGGAACATCATCCATCTCTCTCCTGCGGCGCATCTCCTGCAGGACTTCCAGCCCGTTCATGCCGGGCATCTTGTAGTCCATCAGCACCAGGTCCACACTGTGGCCTGCCAGATAATCCAGGGCGTCCTGCCCGGAACTCTTCTTTATGACCTTTGCCTGTTTGCCAAGGATTGACCCCACCATAAACAGGTTCACTTCATCATCATCCACTGCCAGAATAACCGGGGGAATCTCTTCATATAACTTGCTTGTCATTTTGATTCTCCTCGTAAATCACAGAGAAAACCGTACTCATCTCTATTGTCTCTTTTTTTTATAAAAAAAGCAATAGGTTCCCGAAAATAAAACAAACAATTTTTTCTACCCCCTGGATTTGGCATTGAGAAAATGGTAAAGCGCTCCCAACAATGCCGCATCGTTGCGGAATTTGGCAAAGACCAGCTCTGTGGACTCCCGGATGGGCAGGATCTGGATGCGTTCCCGCAGGGCGGCATCCAGGCGCGGGCGCAAATACTCCTCCTGCGCCATGATGCCGCCTCCCATGACGATGCGCTGAGGGTTGAGCACACAGCAGACATTCGCCAGAGCCGAGGCGATGCGCTGCACCATGCCGTCTATGGCCTGGACTGCGTCCTCCTTTCCCGCCTTAGCATCGGCAAAGATGCGCTCCCCGTCAAGACTGGAAGTCGCCACGCCGCGCTTTTGGGCAATCTCCCGCACCAGGGCAGCGGTGGAACTGGTTTCCTCCAGTTTGACGCCGTTCCCCATATCCATGAAGCCGAACTCTCCTGCACTGTTTGCCGCACCATGGAGAAGCTTGCCATCCAGGACGATGCAGCCACCGATGCCGGTTCCCACGGCCATGCAGACGACGGATCGGGCGCCGCGTCCGGCTCCCAGCCAGCACTCCCCAAGGCCCACGGCATTCACATCGTTCTCCACCGCGCAGGGAATGCCGCAGCGCCTCTCCATCTCCTCCTTGAGCTTCGTGCCCGTGTAGCCCGGGAAGGTATTTCCCACAAAGATGATTTCCCCTTTTTCCGCATCCACGATGCCCGGAGAGGCAATCGCAATTCCTGCAGCCTCAAAGGAATCACGGTACCCTTCCACGATTCTCTGAAGGCTGTCCAGGAATGCCGTCACTCCCTTCTCCCTGATTTCCGTTGCCACAGAGCCCTTTCGGAGAAGATTTCCCTCTTCATCTGCCAGGCCATGCTTGATGAAGGTTCCGCCAATATCCATGCACACATAATGCTTCATGCCGCCAATGCTCCTTTACCCTCCACGAATCTCCTTTTCCAGCAACTCCCCCACCACATCGGCAATCTGCCGGATCTTTGCAATGCGGGCGTAATTGCTGCCGTATATCTTCTTGGCATAGTTTTCCACAATGCCCTCGGAAAAGACGCTGTTCACGATGCCCACGACCTTGATACCCTGTCG
>OMRS01000060.1 GCA_900313545.1 uncultured Eubacteriales bacterium
GGCGTCGGAAACTTCCGTCGCGAAGTCGCCTGTCAGCATGAAGCGGACATAGTCCTTGGGAAGGAGGATGTGCCGCGCGCGGGCGAAGATTTCCGGCTCGTTCTCCTTGACCCAGAGAATCTTGCCGGCGGTAAAGCCGGTCAGGGCGGGGTTTGCGGAGATGGCGATGAGGCGCTCGGGCGTGACCCGGCGGGTCAGCTCCTCGCACTGGCGGGCGGTACGCCCGTCGCACCAGATGATGGCTTTTCGCAGGACATTGCCGTCCTCGTCCGTCAGGACAAGACCGTGCATCTGTCCGGAGATGCCCAGGCCCACAATGTCGGAAGGAGAGACATGTGAGGTACTCATGATGGTGGAGATGGTTTCTCTTGCCGCGTCCCACCAGTCATCAGGATCCTGCTCGGCCCAGCCGTTCTCCGGCTGATAGAGGGGATATTCCTTGGAGGCACTGGCAACTGTGGCGCCGTACTGGTCAAACAGGACGGTTTTGGTGCCGGAGGTGCCAAGATCGACGCCTAAGGTATATTTCATAACTTCACCTCAGAAATCATGCGTTTTTGCGCAGAAGGGATTTCAGGCTGATGTTCTTCTTGCTCAGCACGTCAAAGGCAACGGCAAAGAGAAGGACCAGGCCCTTGACCACCTGCTGCAGGTTGGAGTTGAGGCCCATGATGGACATGCCGTTGTTGAGGATGCCCATGATCAGTGCGCCGATGAGCGCTCCGCCGATGGTGCCGGTTCCGCCGTAGGCAGAAGCGCCGCCGATGAAGCAGGAGGCGATGGCGTCCATTTCGAAGCTCTGACCGGCGGTGGGGGCTGCGCTGTTCAGACGGGCAGCGAAGACCAGGCCGGCGATGGCTGCGATGAAGGACATGTTGGTGTAGGCAAAGAACATCATCCGCTTGGTGTTGACACCGGAGAGACGGGCGGCCTTCATGTTTCCGCCGATAGCGTACAGATGGCGTCCGTTCACGGTGTGCTGGGTGAAGAAGCTGTAGACCAGAAGCAGGATGCCCAGGATGATGAGCACGGTGGGGATGCCCTTATAGCGGGCCAGCAGGTAGAAGACCCAGATCACGGCGGCGGACACGATGACCATGCGGACAAGCGTCATGCCCATGGGATCGGTCTGGTAGCCCTTCTTCTTGCGGCTGATGTTGCTGCGGATCTGCATCACGCAGTAGACGGCGGCAATCGCAATGCCCACGAGCAGGCACAGCAGATTGACCTTCTGTCCGCCCAGGGTGAATCCGCTGGTGATGTCGGGAATAAATCCGGTGGACAGCTGCTGGTAGGCAGGGGGGAAGGGGGCAAGGGTCAGGCCGTTGAGCACCAGAAGGGTGAGACCGCGGAAGACCAGCATGCCGCTCAGGGTACAGATGAAGGGCGGAATGCCCACGTAGGCGATCCAGAAGCCCTGCCATGCGCCGATGGCGATGCCGATGAGCAGGCACAGCAGAATGGACAGGTACACGTTCCAGCCCCAGGTGATGATGAAGGTGCCGGCACATGCGCCGATGAGTGCCACCACGGAACCGCAGGCCAGGTCGATGTTGCCGCCGGTCAGGATACACAGCAGCATACCGATGGCCATGATGATGACGTAGGCATTCTGGAAGATCAGGTTACTGATGTTCATGGGCTTGAGAAGAAGCCCCTTGGTCAGGAAGTTGAACAATATGATGATCACGAACAGCGCGATCAGCATGCCATACTGGCGAAGATCAATCTTGGGTTTTTTGACGGATGCGGTAGTCTTCTGGCTCATTAACCGATCTCCCCTTTACTATCCTGCATGATATAGGACATGATGCGTTCCTGAGAGGCTTCGCTGGCCGGCATCTCCGCAATCAGATGGCTTTCGTTCATGACATAAATGCGGTCGCACATGCCCAGCAGTTCCGGCAGTTCCGAGGAAATCATCAGAACGGCTTTTCCTCCAGCAACGAGATTGTTGATAATCTGGTAAATTTCGTATTTTGCGCCGACGTCGACGCCGCGGGTGGGTTCATCCAGAATGAGGACATCCGGCTGGGCGAAGATCCACTTGCCGACCAGCACCTTCTGCTGGTTTCCGCCGGAGAGGTTGCCCACGTCCTGTTCCACGGAGGGCGCCTTGACACCCAGCTCCGTATGGAGGACCTTGGCCTTCTGGGTTTCCAGGTCCTTGTCAAGCACACCCTTGTTGGAGATAAAGGCGGGCTTGGCCAGGGTGATATTGTGCTTGATGGAATTGGTGAGGATCAGGCCGTCACCCTTGCGGTCCTCCGTGACGTAGGCCAGACCGGAGTCGATGGCCTGCCGGATGGAATTCAGGTGGATCTGCTGTCCGTCCTTGTACAGTTCGCCGCTGATCTTGGTGCCGTAGGCCTTGCCGAAAATGGACATGGCCAGCTCGGTACGGCCTGCGCCGATCAGACCGGCGATTCCCACCACCTCGCCCTTGTGGACGTTGATGGAGACATCGTCCACCACCTTGCGGTCAGAATAGGTGGGATGATAGACGGTCCAGTGACGGGTTTCCAGAGCGATCTCTCCGATATGGTGCTCGCGGGGCGGGAAGCGGTTGGTCATTTCGCGGCCCACCATGCCCCGGATGATCCGCTCCTCGGAGAGGGGCTCGCGGTTCTTGTCGATGGTCTCGATGGTCTTGCCGTCACGGATCACGGTGACTTTATCACAGCAGTATGACAACTCATTGAGCTTGTGAGAAATCAGAATGCTGGTAATTCCTTTTGTTTTCTTGAATTCCAGAAGCAGGTCGAGCAGCTTCCGGGCATCGTTTTCATTCAGGGATGAAGTGGGTTCGTCGAGAATCAGCAGCTTGACGTCCTTGGCCAGTGCCTTGGCGATTTCCACCAGCTGCTGCTTGCCCATGCCGATATCCTTGATCAGCGTGGAGGGGGATTCATGAAGACCGACCATCTTCATGTAAACGGATGCCTTCTCGTTGGTCAGATCCCAGTCGATCACGCCGTGAGTGGCCTGTTCATTGCCCAGAAACATGTTTTCCGCGATGGAGAGATAGGGAACCAGCGCCAGTTCCTGATGAATAATGACGATGCCTTCCCGTTCGCTATCCTTGATGTTGCCGAAGCGGCAGACCTTGTCCTGATAGACAATGTCGCCGGTGTAGGTTCCGTAGGGATAGATACCGCTCAGGACGTTCATCAGGGTGGATTTGCCGGCACCGTTTTCACCGCAGAGCGCATGAATCTCGCCTTCCTCAACGACAATGTTCACGTTGTCCAGTGCCTTGACGCCGGGAAAGGTTTTGGTAATGTTTTTCATGTTCAGGATGGTGCCCAAGGAACATTCCTCCCTAACTTTAAAAAGGGAAGACGGACGAAAGGCTGTCCGTCTTCCCTTTCGGTGTTGTTATGAACTGTGGGTAAGACTGAGATTAGTCGGCCAGCTGCTCAGCAGTGTAGTAGCCGCTGTCCAGGAGCAGCTCCTTGTAGTTGTTGACGTCGGCGAAGACGGGAGTGCAGTTGAAGGAGGGAACGTCCTTAACACCATTGGCATAGGTGGCGTTGGTCTCGGGGGTCTTGCCGGCCATGATGTCCAGAACCATCTTCACGGTCTGCTCAGCCAGAGCACGGGTATCCTTGAACACGGACATGGCCTGCAGGCCCTTGATCATGTTCTTGGTGTTGGGAATGTCGCAGTCCTGACCGGTGATCACGGGGATGTTCTCAGCGGTGAAGCCCATGGCGACCAGGGAGTTGGTCACGCCCAGAGCGGTGGAGTCGTTGGAGCACAGGCAGATGTCCAGCTTGTCGCCGCCGGTGAGGGCGTCGGGATAGTAGGCGCTCAGGATGTTGTCCATACGGGCCTGCGCCTTGGCGCTGTCCCAAGCCTGGGTCGCGACGGTTTCAAAAGTGGTCTGGCCGCTCTTGCACACGAGCTTGCCGGAATCGAGGTAGGGCTTCAGGACGTCGAAGGCACCGTTGAAGAACAGGCCGGCGTTGTTGTCGTCAGGAGCGCCTCCGGTGAACTCGATGGTGAAGGGGCCGGCGGCGTTGTCCAGATCGAAGCGATCCTTCACATAGGTGCCCTGGATGGTGCCCACGCCGTAGTTGTCGAAGGTGGTGTAGTAGTCAACGGCTTCGGTGTTGGTCAGCAGACGGTCATAAGCGATGATCGGGATGCCGGCTTCCTTGGCCTGGGTGAGAACGGTGTCAAGAGCGCTGCCGTCGATGGAGGCGACAACCAGGAGCTTGACTTCGCCCAGGATCATGTTCTCGATCTGAGAAACCTGCTTGGCGACTTCGTTGTCAGCATACTGAAGATCCACTTCGAAGCCGGCGGCTTCCAGCTGGGCCTTCATGTTCGCACCATCCTGATTCCAGCGCTGGAGGCTGTTGGTCGGCATGACGACGCCGATCTTTTCGCCGGCGGCCAGAGAGACGGCACACAGCATGCACAGTGCGGCGACGAGGAGAAGAGAGACGAGTTTCTTCATAATGGGACACACTCCTTTTTAATATATTATCCGGCATATGCGCCGAGATAGCGAGGTTATGAAAGAGGGTTTCGTAACTGTGAGGTATTATACGGGTTGTCCGGGCGGGTTGTCAACAGAAAACGAAAAAACTTTTTTGAATTTTTGAACATAATGACGATAACATGTGATATTGACCGGGAAATGCGCGGGAGTTATGAAACAAGTTTTCATATGAGATGGACGTATGCAAGGTTTTGTACTATGATGGGGGGCAAAGATGTGCGGGGGAGATGATCGTATGCCTTATCCGTCTGAACAGCCCACCATGCTGGCGGACCTGAAGGTGGCCAACCGTCGGGCGGTGCTGCTGTGTTTTCGAAGGGGAAATGTGCTCAATGCAGGAGAGGCAGCGGCCCGCTGCGGGCTTTCCCGTCCGACCGTCGTCAAATGCATCCGGTATTTTGAGCAGATCGGCCTGCTGGTGGAAAGCGGGAAGGGGCCTGCGGGACAGACGGGCGGACGCCAGCCCCAGACCTACTGTCTGTCGCCGGACCTGTATTTCGTGGGCGTCTCCCTGTGGCCGCGGGAAACCCGGACCAGTCTGTTCACCATCGGTCACCGGCTGGTGGAAACCCAGGAGCTGCGGGCCCCGCTTCCGGTGCTTGCGGAGGATGCGGCCCGCGTGACGGCGGAAGAGGTCCGCGGGATCCTTGAAAAGAACGGGGTCCCCCGAAGCCGGGTGATGGCCGTCAGCGTCTCCACCTCCGGCACCGTGGACCGCAGGAGCGGCACGCTGATGTACTCCTCCCATTCTCCCCAGTGGGGCAGAAGGGTCCACCTGCTGGATGAGCTTCGCGCCTATGTCGGAAACCATGTTCCCATCCTTCTTGAAAACGCCGGCAAGATGACGGCGCGTCCGTTCCTGCTGGACAAGGAGCTGCGCTCAAAGAGGGTCCTGGTGCTCTTTACCACCTGGGGCCTGTCGGGGTGCCTGATCGACAAGGGGCATATCCAGAGCGGCCCCAACGCCCTGATCGGAGAGGTCGGGCACATGACCATCAATCCCCTGGACCGGGAGGTCTGCGGATGCGGCAGGACCGGATGCCTGGAGCGGCAGGTGAGTGCGGACCGGATGCGCCGGAGGATCCTGGAGCTGAGGGACAGATATCCGGATGCCGAAAGCGTCCGCCTGGCGGAAAGGGGAGAGCTGGGGATTCCCCGGATGTTTTCCCTTTCGGAACAGGGGGACCCGGCGGCAAGGGAGGTGGGGGACGCCCTGGCGGATACCTTCGCCTCCGCCCTGCACAATATCGCCCTGGTCTTCGATCCGGACTGCGTCATTTTCCAGGGGGACTACGCCCATGCGGACCGGGCGTTCTTCATCCGCCTCAAGCAGAGCCTGTCGGGATTCAACTATTATCCCGGCACCACGCCCTTTGCCATCCGCAGGGACATGCGGCCGCTGGAGGAGATGGATGCGGAGGGGGCATTCATTGCGCTTGACCATCTGTATTTTGATTCGGATGACCTCTACCGGCAGGATGGACAGGGGCCGGAGGAGGAAGCCTGAATTGTCGGGGAACCGGAAGGAGTGTTGACATGGAGTACCAGGTTGTCATCAACGGCATTGAGGTGAAGGCCTGCTTTACGCAGGAAAATGTGGATGAAATCTTCCTGCCGCTGCTGCGCAGGCTGCAGCGCATGCAGAAGGAGAAGGACCGCCGGATCCTGGCGATGCTCTCGGCGCCGCCGGGAGCGGGGAAAACCACGCTGTGCAGCTTCCTGCAGCACCTTTCGCAAAGCCGGGAGGATGTGGCCGCGCTCACGGCCATCGGAATGGACGGCTTTCACCGGCGGCAGGAGGTCCTGCTTGAACAGACCGTGCAAAGAGACGGGAAACAGATCCCCATGGTTCAGATCAAGGGGGCTCCGGTGACCTTTGACCTGGGAGCCCTCCTGCGGCGCGTGGCGAGAGTGGCGGCGGGGGAGGCCTGTCCCTGGCCCGAATACAACCGGCTGCTGCACAACCCCGAGGAGAAGGGGCTGAGGGTCTGCGGAGACATCATCCTCCTGGAGGGAAACTACCTGCTGCTGGAGGAGGAGGGATGGAAGGAGCTCCGCCGCTTTGCGGACCTCACCATCCGGATTGTGGCGGATGAGCGGATGCTCCGGGAGCGGCTGGTCCGTCGCAAGATGGACAGCGGAGCCGGCCGTGCGGAGGCGGAGCGGTTTGTGGAGTTCAGCGATCTGGTCAACGCCCGGGAGGTTCTCTCGCATTCCGCGCCGGCGGACATCGAACTGGAACTGCTGGAGGACGGGAGCTACCGTCTGGCCGGAGGCAGCCTGGAAATCTGAAGCCGCCCTCCCTGCGAAAAAACAAAGCCCCTTCATCGAAGATGAAGGGGCTTTTGTGCGGCGGGTGCTCAGGGTTCATCGGGATCGGAGAGGGAATCGGACCGGATGCACTGGTACGTGCCGTCCTCCCGGATGAGCAGGCTCCCCGCAAAGCGCAAGCGGGCTTCCGCGCCGTCCTTTCCGGTCAGCACGTACTCCGTATCCGCCTCAGGGATGAGACTCCCGGCCTTGGCGAGGATCACAGCCGTCGAGAGGAATTCCCGGGCCTTTCCCGGGTTCTCCTCCCGGGTCTGGCCGCCCTGGGCACCGGTTTGGATCATGACGATGCTGCAGGAGGGAGAGGCGGGGTCCAGGTCCCCCAGATGGCAAAAGTCCGTCAGGGGAACGGGCGTGAATCCGGGACATTCAAAATCCTCGGTATAGGAATAGTCGGTGATCCCGGGAAAGAATTCATGCAGCCAGGTGTAGAGGGACTGGTTGGACAGGCTCGGGCTGCGGGCGAAGGTATCCCCGGATTTGCCCAGAAGGATGGCCTGCGGCTCTCCGGAGGAGGAATAGCGGAAGGCCCAGGAGGCATGGACGCCGGCATCGTCCCCGGCGGGGGATTCCGTGATGCCGGACGGATCTGCCTCCCCGATGAGAGAGAGGAGCGAGTTCATATCCCTGCCGCCCACACGTCCTGAGGGCTCCGGCAGGTGCTCCTGCAGGTAGGACAGCTGGCCCAGGGCGTCGCTGGGAAACCCCTCAGGACGGTCGCCGCTGTACAGATGATAGGCAAGACCGTCCTCGTCGATGAAGCCGATTTCCGTCAGGTCGTCCCATCCGCTCTGCTCGTAGCAGGACAGCAGCACAATCCGTCCCCCGGCAAGGGCGAACTGAGGGAGAAGAAACAGGACCAGGGCCAGGAGGAGGGCGGTTCTTTTCATTATATTCTGTCGGGCAGGGAATTCCCTGCGGCTCCTTTCCGGATGTCGTGGCGCTCAGCGGTTTGCGGGACAGAGGACCAGGGCGGTGCGGGCGGGCAGGTACAGCCGGATGGCATTGCCCTCGTCGCCGAAAACGGGCGTGAAGATGCACTCGCGCTGGATCTGGCCGAAGCCGCAGTAGCGCTCGTCGTCGCTGGTGAAGAGGATGCGGTAGTCCGCGCCCTGACTGACGGGGATGGGGTAATCGGTATAGCTGCTTGAGGGGTGGAAATTGAAGGCGAACAGCAGGCCGCCGCGCTCGAAGGCGATGACGTGGTCCGAAACGTGGATGCGTTTCAGATCCGGATAGTTCTGGTCAAAAATATGGTAATACTTGGCCGTATGGATCATGTCATGGTCAAAGTCATTGAGCCCCTGATACTTGAGATCGGGATTGGTCACCAGGCTCCACTGGCGGCGGCAGTACTGGAAGCTGTTGCCGTTGCCGGGGCGGGGGAAGTCGATCCATTCCGGATGGCCGAATTCGTTGCCCATGAAGGTCAGGTACCCGTTGCCGCCGGCAGCCATGGTGAGCAGCCGGATCATCTTGTGCAGGGCGATGGCCCGGTCAATGACCAGGGTGTGGCAGCTTTTTTCCATCTGATCATACATGGCGGCGCCAGCGAAACGGAAGATCATGGTCTGGTCGCCCACCAGGGCCTGGTCGTGGCTTTCCACATAGGCGATGGTCCGGGCGTTGCGGAAGGTGAGCTGGTGCCAGAGCATCTCCATGTTCCAGTCCTCATCCCGCCATTCCTTGGCCAGCTTGATCCACATGTCGGGAAGGCCCATGCCCAGGCGGTAGTCAAAGCCGATGCCGCCGTCTTCAATGGGCTCGCACATGCCGGGCATGCCGGACATGTCCTCCGCGATGGTCACGGCAAAGGGGTTGACCTGCCGGATCAGTTCATTGGCCAGCTGCAGGTAGGTCACGGCCTCCACGTCGGTGTTCATGGAGAAGTACTTGGCCAGGTTGTCAAAGTTGCTGCCCAGGCCGTGGTCCAGATACAGCATGGAGGTCACGCCGTCGAAGCGGAAGCCGTCAAAGTGGAATTCCTCCATCCAGAACTTCAGGTTGCTCAGCAGGAAATGCAGGACTTCCACCTTGTCATAGTTGAAGAGCTTGGTTCCCCAGGCGCTGTGGTCCCCCTTGGGGCCGTCGTGGAAATACTGATAGGATGTGCCGTCAAAGAGGTTGAGACCCTCCAGCGTGTTTCCGACGGCATGGGAGTGCACCACGTCCAGCAGCAC
>OMRS01000029.1 GCA_900313545.1 uncultured Eubacteriales bacterium
GGAAAAGGCGGCAAAAGACCGCGTCTATAACGGAGGGCGGGTTATTAACGTGCCGATCCCGGGAACCGGAGACAGGGAAAACCTCTGGTTCTGGGGAGCAGGGCTTGCAGCGGCCCTTGTCTGCCTGACGGCGGTGCTGATACGGAAAAAAAGGTAACAAAATCCCCCCTTCCCCGGACGCCGGGGAAGGGGGGCGATTTATGTTGTGGAGGAATCCGTGGAGGAAGCCTCAGGAAGCTGCAGGGCGGGACGGGGGATCACGGCGGTAAAGCAGATATGTCCTTCCTGGTTGTCGATGGAGATTGTTCCGTTCAGTTCCTTGAGGATCTGCCGGACGTTGTACAGTCCGAGCCCGTTTCCGCGGGCTTTGGTGGTTACCCCGGGAGAAAAGAGGTGTTTGAGCACATTGTCTGCAATGGCATGTCCCGTGTTGACCACGGAGAGAGTCCACTGACTGCTGTCCTCAGACAGGGAGATGCCCACCTTGGGTTCAAAGTCATTTCGGGAGTGTTCAGCGGCATCCAGCGCATTGTCGATGAGGTTCCCCAGAATACGGGTGATCTGCCAGCCGGGGGCGGAGCCATAGGTGCCATGGGTGCGGATTTCCAGAAGGACGCCCCGTTCCCTGGCGTTTTCATGCTTGGCATCCAGAAGTGCATTGATGGCGGGATTGTCGGTGCGCATTTTCCGGGAGACCCTACGCAGATCCTCAAAGAGACGATCCATGTAGGACAGGGCTTCCTTCGGTTCCTCCAGCTCGATGAGGCTGTAGATGACCTGAAGCTGGTTCATGAAGTCGTGCCGCTGGGCACGCATTTCACGGTTGAGGACTTCCATCTGACGGTAGGCCTCGGTGAGCTCCTCTTCATGCCTGGCGGCGGAGAGGGACTGAAGTGCGGAAAAAATATCGGAAAGGGAGCCATATCCCACGACGGCAAAACACATCAGCGCCGTGAACTTGGCGATGGCGCGCTCAAACCTGCCGCCCAGCATGCCGAAGACGAGCAGAACCATGACAATCCCGGCGGCGAGCTCAAAGATATTGGCGGCAATGGATAAAATGGCGCTTTTCCTCAGCCTGCCGGGGTTGAGGCCGGGGTGAAGACTGGCAGGGGCGGCCATGGCATTCCTCCTTGCATCGGACCAGCGGAAAAGAAGAAAAAGAGCCGGGAAAAACCCGGCTTTGGAAATCAGTCGTGAAGCGTTGCAGGATAGATCCCTGAATCATGGAGAGCCTTGAGATCGGCCTGAACCGTGGGCTTGTCCTCCTTGTAGGTGACGCCGAACCACTGGGCATCCGTATGCAGCAGATGGACATTCAGGATACCTTTGTGCATGAGCGCGTCCACACCGGAGGGCAGGAGACATTCAGCTTTGATGGCGTCTGCGGGAAGCCCCCGGAGGAAGTCCTCAAAATACTCCTGGAACTTGGTGAAGATCCAGGGGGTAAAGCCCCAGAAGTTCATGGAAACCGGAGCAAGGGGATCCAGAAGCGTGCCGGGCTCGCCGGGTTCCATGTCACGGATTTCCCCGTTGGGAAGGGAGACGATCTTGAAGGTTTCCACGATGCGGTCAAGGAACCCGTCCTTATTGTAGCATACCGCACGGGTCACGGAGCCGTTCTTGGACACGGTGTTCTTCAGCTGATAGCCCACGATGGCCGCCTCGCCTTCGGGCTTGAGGGTCTGAAGGGCGTCATAGATGGTCTTGAAGGCGGAAACGCCATAGTAGTCGTCTGCGTTGATGACGGCAAAGGGCTGGCTGATCTTGTCCTTGGCCACCAGGACGGCGTGAATGGTGCCGAAGGGCTTGGTGCGCTCGGCGGGGATATGGTAGAACGAGGGTACACTGGAGAAATCCTGGAACGCATAATCGACACGGACTTTTTTGGAAATACGGTCGCCGCATATGGCAGCAACCTGATCCTGCATGCCAGGCTTGATGACAAAGACGATCTGATCAAAACCTGCGCGGATGGCATCATAGATGGAGTACTCCATCAGGATTTCGCCATTGGGGCCAAGACCGTCGACCTGCTTGTTTCCGCCGTAACGGGAGCCCATTCCGGCAGCCATAATAAGAAGAGTTGCACCCATTTGAGATTACCTCCAGTATGATTTTTGCTGAAGCTATCATACACCCTGACAATGCTTTGGTCCAGAGCAAAAAGTGGGCACTGTGCCCGGAGTTTTCCGGGCAAAAAGCAATCCCCCTCATCCTGCAGGAGGATAAGGGGGATCAGCTGGCTCC
>OMRS01000357.1 GCA_900313545.1 uncultured Eubacteriales bacterium
CCCGGGAAAGCCGGAACGGAAAAGATTTGGGGGAAAATCTCCCCCGTGAGGTGGGGAGTATGTTATAATTCCGGCGGGGGGAGAGAATATCAGAAGGAGAGAATTGCCGTGAACAGAAAACACTTGGTTTTGACCGTTCTGATCCTTGCCCTGGTCTGCCTTCTGGTTCCCGCGCTGGCGCAGGCTGACGGGGAAACGGAAATCAAACGGATCACCATCCGCCACGAGCGCAACCTCGCGGCGTATGAAAGGCCCACCGGTCACAGCCGTTTTGTGGGCTGGGCGAAAATGAGCCATCAGTATGACGTGCTGGAACGGGTGCGCGGGCACAAGATGCTGCCCTGGTGGTACCTTATTGAACTGGAAGACGGGCAGAAGGCCTATATTCCTGAGATGTTCACCTCTCCGGTCATTGAAAACGCGGAGGAGATCGCGGTGGGCCACGTCTGGATCAATCCCCAGCAGAACCTGCTCATCCACCGCAAACCCGACTCCACCTCCGCGCGGATGGGCTGGGCGAGGAAGCAGGAGCTGTATCCCCTGCTGAGCTCCTTCAAGGAATACGGCTACTGGAAGATCGCCATGCATGACGGCACGCTGGGGTATGTGACCAGTGGAGACGCCTTCCTCTACGACCCCGTGGAGGATGCCAAACCCCGCTGGGTCTATCTCCCCGGGCGCTGCCTGATCCGGGAATGCCCGGGCGGAGAAAACAACCCCGTCCTGACCGGCATCGGCCCCGGAGAGGTGCTGCGCTGCGTATATGTCTACAACAACGACTGGTACGAGGTGGAAACCAAGCACGGCGGCTACGGATTTATCCACAGCTCAGTCTGTCAGCTGATCGAGGGCGAAAAGCCGGAGCTGACCGAATCCGGGACGCTGGCCCCTGTGCCGCAGAAAACAGAGGAGGCCACGCCAGCGGAAGCCTCCAGATGAGGCGGGGAACCCGCACAACAGACAGTCCCGGCGTCAGCATGTCCGTGCAGCTGCCGCCGGGCTTTGCATGCCGTCAGGGAAAAGCGCCGGCCTGGCGCCGGGAGGAAACACGGGACGCGCCGATGCCTGCCTGAAATGCCGATGCGTGCTTCGGGCGGTCCCGGGGGAGCGGCCCGGCAGGAAGCTTCCTTTATATATGGAAGGAAGTCCCCCGGGAGGGACCTGCGTCCGCTGCTTTTGCACTTCAGCGGATTTGAAATGCGCTGGTTTACGCCATGACCGGGGACAACATGAAGCGGGTTCCTGACTGCAATTGGAGAGCTGCTGATTCGGGGGATGGTGCGGACGCAGAAAGCGCCTCAGGCGGTACAGGAGATTTCCCGCCCTGCGCAGCCAGGGGAATGGGATCCGCCGATGGGTCTGTGCCGGGATTCACTGAGCGTCGCGGGCCTGGCCGGGGACATCAGGCCGTCCCGACAGGATGCGGCATAGAAGAATTGCGGGAACCGCGCGGCGAACTGACGCGGAAAGGAAGGAATTCCCATGGAATACACGCCGGAAGAACGGGGAAAAAGGATCATCCGGGCATGCATGGCCGAAACATCCTGCGATCCCGTCCAAATCTTTGAGCACCTGGCCAGACAGGATTTTATCCGCATGCATGGGCCGGAGCACCATATGCTGGACGGCGCCTGCCTGCTGACCGCCTTTTATAACGCCGGAGGCGGCATCGACCTGGGGGCCGCGCTGAACAGAATCATCTCAGAAGGGCAGCGGATGCCCGGGGCTGTCTGCGGGTTATGGGGCGTATGCGGGGCGGTCATGTCCATCGGTGCGGCTCTGGCGGTCATCGATCATACCGGCCCTTTATCCACGGACGATTCCTGGGGCAGCCATATGCAGTATACGTCCGCCGCCCTGAGCCGCCTTTCCCGGACCGGCGGGCCCCGCTGCTGCAAACGCGATGCGTATATCGCCATGCAAACGGCTGTCAGCTACGTGAACAACCGGTATGCCGTTCAACTCTCCTTCCATGAAATCACCTGTGATTTCTATCCGCAAAACGCCCAGTGCCTGGGAGAAAAATGCCCGTATCATCCATAAGAGAACAATCATAAAGGAGAAAGGGATTATACCATGAGCAGAAAAACCATCCTGTCGATGCCGGCGGCCTGCCTTTGGGCTGTCACCGCGGCATGCGTTCTGGGGATTTTCATCGGTTCTTTCCATGATTTTGACATCAGTGCCGCGCTGGCCAATCAGACGGAGATCGGGTCATTCTTTGCCACCTACGGTTCTTATTTCTCATATTGCCTGTATCCCGCGGCGGGAGCCTGCCTGTATGCGGGGCTGAAGAAGAAGGGCGACAGATACCGCCTGCTGGCATGGACACTGCTGATTCTGGGCTGGTTTATGGCGGTGTATTATTCCAACAGCTATAACGGAAAGGCTGTCCGCGCCCTGTTCGGATACACGGCCGGAGAATCCTCCGCCCTGCTGTCCGTGCTCAGCTGGTTATTCTGGGCGGTTCTGTACGCATGGGTGCCGTTTGCGGTGATCCGGCTGGCTGACAGCGGGAATCCGGATAAGCTGATCGCGGTCGGCGCGGCGATTCTTGTCGCAGGCATTGCCGCGGACAACGTGAATCTCTGGCTTAAACAGGTGGCCTCCCGCCCAAGGTATAAGTATCTGATCACGCTGGAGGATCCGAGGAGCGAATTCCGCAGCTGGTGGCAGATGATTCCAAACCTGGCAGGCAGCAA
>OMRS01000133.1 GCA_900313545.1 uncultured Eubacteriales bacterium
GCCGTACTTCTCCATGTTGGACTTGGAAGCGACGATGAAGTTGATGGAATGCACGAGCACGTCGATCGGCTGCATCTCGGTCTTGAAATCCACGGAGATGTTGCCCATCATGTCCTGCAGATACAGGGACTGGGTGCCCAGCATGAAGGTGTATCCGTCAGCGGGCTGCTTGAGGGTGTACTCCACGCCGTTGACGCCGGAGCCGCCTTCCACGTTCTGTACTTCGACCGGCACGCCCAGGTACTCCTGGAGCAGGTTCGCCATGGGACGGATGGTGGAGTCAGCACCGCCGCCGACGCCCCAGGGGCAAACGATGGTGATCTTCCGTTCAAACTTGAACTCGGCAGAGGCCACGGCGCACAGACCCAGGACCAGAACCAGGGCCAGCACAATAGACAGGATCTTCTTCATTGAGAATCTTCCTCCTTTAAAATTTTCCCAAGCACCCGGGCTCTCCGGAATGCTCAAGTCCTTCGCCAACTGGGCTGCAGAAGAAATAGACGAAGCCCACAACCCAACAACCGCATTTTATGATGTGATGCACAAAAACGCAAGAACCATTTTTCATATGGCATCCATAAGCAAACGCTTATGTCTTCATTTTTCCTTTCATTTATAAGGATTTTCCGATCCAGTTCCCGGAATCCGTCAAAAAAATATTCTCTCAGTCCGGCGGAAAATATGTATTTTTGCTTTCTTCTCCCCCGAATGTATAATGCTGCGCTTATCGAACAACGCGGAAAAACCCGTTTTCTCCCCTCTTCCCCCCTTTTTCCGGCATGCCGCATTTTGTAAGTTTTGCCCAATTTCCATGTTTTCATTTTTGTCCCCTCCTTGACAGTTTCCGCCGCGTGACTGTACCATTGAGAAAACCGGAGAACACGCCGCTCTTTCCCGCAGGAATGCAGGAGGACAGACCATGATCAATTCCAGACATATTCCGGCCATTCTGGCCATTCTCCAGGAGGGATCCATCACCGCGGCCAGCAAAAAGCTCCTCATTTCCCAGCCCGCCCTTTCCCAGACCATCCGATCGGTGGAACGCGACCTGGGCACGCCCCTGTTTGTCCGGGAAAACGGCGCCATCCAGCTCACCTCCGCCGGACGTCTCTATGTGGACGCGGCGCAGCAGATCCAGTCCATCGACCAGAACCTGCGCTCCGCTCTCAGGGCGTTTGAACACGACCTCTACGGCGAGTTCAGCCTGGGCATCTCGAACCAGCGCGGGCTGCAGCTGCTGCCCCTGGTCTTCCCCGTTTTCCACCGGCTTTATCCTCATATTCTCATCCGTCTCCACGAGGAAAGCAGCGGGCGGCTGGAACGGCTGATCTCCGAGGGCGGGTGCGACGTGGCCTTCATCACCACCAGCACCAACCGCAACCGCCTGCGCTACCTGCTCATAGAGAACGAGCAGGTGGTGCTCATTGCCGCAAAGGACACCGCCCTTGCCAAGCGGATCCCCGACGGCCAGTCCATCAGCATCTCCGAAGCCGCCGGGGAAAACTTCATATCCATGTATGAGGGTCACAGCGTCCGGACCATTCAGGACCGGCTTTTTGTGGATTACGGCATTTCCCCCCGCATTATCCTGGAAACCCACAACCTTGAGGCGGCCAAGTACATCACCGCCGCATCCTCCTCCGTCTTTCTGGTTCCAAATGTTTACGTTCCGCGGGACACGGCCTCGCGAAGCCAGATCCACGTGTACCCCATCCTCAACCCCAACTATGAGCGCCATTTCTACTTCTGCTACCGGCAGGGCATGTCCCTGACAGTCTACCAGAAGGATCTGGTCCGCATCGTATGTGAAACCCTGGGCGTTCCCTTCAGGCTTCCTGAGGAGGAATCCCCGGGACAAGAAGCGACCCAAGAAAGGAGTCCTGCCCCATGATCCTTGATGACATCTCCCGCCTCGCCCTCTATCACGACCTGATTCCCGGTGCCGCCGCCATTCAGGGGGCCTACCTGGGGGACCACAGCGAGCACGCCGGCTGTGAGGTCCGCATGAAATCCTATGAGACCAAGGAGGATGCCCGGAGGCGTTTTGAAGTCCATGACGCCACGATTGACCTGATGATCTGCCGCTCCGGGGCCGAAGTGATCCACATCACGCCCGAAAAGGACCTCGTCCCCGCCGAGCCCCTCCCCGGCGGCGCTGACGGACGAAAGATGGACGGGGCTCCCTGCGGAAGCGCCGTGGTGCTGCGCGAAGGCCAGTTTATCGCCATCTTCCCCGGTGAGGCCCATATGGTAGGCGGCCGGGTGAACGGTGCACCCGGTCCTCTTTCCAAGTGGGTGGTCAAAGTCCCCGTCGCCCCCGTTCACTGAAACCAAGGAAGGAGATCCACATCCATGCTCGATATACCGTCCCTCATCAGCTCGATGACCCTTGAGGAAAAGGCCAGCCTGTGCTCCGGCTCCGATTTCTGGCACACCACCGCCATACAGCGGCTGGGAATCCCCTCCGTCATGGTCAGCGACGGCCCCCACGGTCTGCGCAAGCAGACGGAAGAAGCCGACAATCTGGGCGTCAATGACAGTATCCGTGCCGTCTGTTTCCCGGCAGCGTGCGCAACGGCATCCTCCTTTGACCGCAGCCTGCTTGAGAAAATGGGCGAAGCTCTGGGAGACTGCTGTCAGCACGAGGGTGTCAGCGTGCTGCTGGGGCCTGCCGTGAACATCAAGCGTTCTCCCCTGTGCGGCAGGAACTTTGAATACTTCTCCGAGGACCCGTACCTGGCCGGTCAGATGGCAACAGCCTTTATCCGGGGCGTACAGAGCCGCAACATCGGCACCAGCATCAAGCATTTTGCCGCCAATTCCCAGGAGCACCGGCGCATGTCCTCCTCCTCCAATGTTGACGAGAAGACCCTGCGGGAAATCTACCTTCCCGCTTTCGAAACCGCCGTGCGGGAAGCCCAGCCCTGGACCGTCATGTGTTCCTACAACCGTCTCAACGGCACCTTTGCCTCCGAGCATCCCTGGCTCCTCACCCGCGTACTGCGGGAAGAATGGGGCTTCAGGGGGCTGGTGGTCTCCGACTGGGGCGCCGTATCGGACCGCGTCGCCGGGCTTGCCGCCGGGATGGACCTGGAAATGCCCGGTCCCGATGATTACAATGATCAGCGTCTCGTGGATGCAGTCCGGGAGGGACGCCTTGACGAGGCTGTTCTTGACGAAGCCTGCCGCCGGATCCTGACGATGGTCGACCGCTATCTCAGCAGCTGCAGGCCCGATACCCCCTGGGACCTTGACGCGCAGCACCAGCTCGCCGCGGACATCGCTTCCCAGAGCATGGTCCTCCTCAAAAACGAGGGCGGCCTTCTCCCCCTTGACCCCGAAGCCTCCATAGCCTTCATCGGCGAGTTCGCCCAGAGACCGCGTTTCCAGGGCGGCGGCAGTTCCCACATCAACAGTTTCAAGGTCACCAGCGCGCTGGACGCCGCACATTCCCGGGGCCTGAAGGTCCGCTATGCCCGCGGCTATGACAGCAGCAGCGGCACGAGCGACGAGTCGCTTGTCGCCGAGGCTGTACGTGCCGCCTCCGAGTCCGACGTGGCAGTGGTCTTTGCCGGACTGCCGGATTCCTACGAATCCGAAGGCTACGACCGCACCCACATGCATCTGCCGGACAGTCACAACCGCCTCATCGAAGCGGTCAGGGAGGCCAACCCCCGTACCGTGGTCGTCCTGCACAACGGCTCTCCCGTGGAGCTCCCATGGGCAAACAGGATTCCCGCCATTCTGGAAGCCTATCTGGGCGGACAGGCCGTGGGTGAAGCAACCCTTCGCATCCTGTTGGGCGAGGTCAACCCCTCCGGCCATCTGGCCGAGTCTTTCCCCCTTCGTCTGTGCGACAATCCTTCCTATCTGTACTATGGGGGAAACGCTTCCGGGACGGATTACCGGGAAGGCATCTTTGTGGGCTACCGGTATTATGACAAGAAGGAAATGGACGTTCTGTTCCCCTTCGGCCACGGGCTTTCCTATACCACATTCAGCCTCTCAGATCTGCACGTGGACAGAGAGTGCCTGAATCCCGGAGACGTTGCCACCGCCAGTCTCACCGTGACCAACACCGGCAGCCGCGCCGGTGCTGCCGTGGTCCAGATCTATGTCTCAGAAACGGAAAACCCGCTGCGGCCGCTTCGGGAACTGAAGGGATTTGACAAATGCTTCCTGCAACCCGGAGAATCCCGCCAAATCCGTTTTGCCCTTGATTTCCGTTCCTTTGCCACCTGGGATTCCGATCTGAACACGTGGCAGTGCGCAAGCCGGAATTTTGTCCTCAGCGCCGGTTTCTCCTCCCGGGATCTCCATCTGTCCTGTCCTATCTCGGTCGAGCCTGTACCCTCCCCCCGTCCCCGCTGCACCCTTGACACCATCTTCCTGGACATCAAGCAGGATCCCCGGCTGAAGGAAATCTTCCTTTCCGCCATCAAGGAGCTTGTCTTCTTCAGGCAGGACAAGGAGGAATCCGCTGCCGCAAAGGAAGCCATCACCGATGAAATGAACGACGCCATGATGGATTACATGCCCCTGCGAGGCATCCTGAGCTTTGGCAGCAGCAAGGTCACCCAGAAGCAGATCGATGACCTGCTGAACAAACTCAACAGCTGATCTTTTCCAACCCGCCTCCGGATGAACGAAGGCGGGTTTTC
Organism: uncultured Eubacteriales bacterium; assembly: GCA_900313545.1. The sequence goes on from OMRS01000133.1 coordinate 4,662, forward strand.
TCTGTTTTTCCGGAGAAAAGAAAAAAATAGTTCTTGCTTTTCTCCTCCTCCCATGATATAATCCCCCTCGTTCGGTGAGAAGTTCATTTTCTTTCCAAATACAAACGGGGCATTAGCACAGTTGGTAGCGCGCGACATTCGCATTGTCGAGGTCAGGGGTTCGACTCCCCTATGCTCCAC
>OMRS01000085.1 GCA_900313545.1 uncultured Eubacteriales bacterium
ACTCCATTGTTCATCAACACATATAGTGAATCCCCCGGAGCAAATATGGCTCCGGGGGATTCACTATATCAAGGGGAACATGATGAAAACCGCCGTGAGGTCTGGCATGACTGTGAAGGAGCTGGAGAAATCTCATATAGCAGCCGGATTATTCAATGGAGGGCATCCAGATACTCCTCCAGGCACCAATTGTTTTTCACGATAATTGCCGCTACATCTTTGCCAACATAGCGCACATGCCAGGACTCCGCGATAAACCCTGTAATGGATTGTTTCTCTTCCGTATAACGGACGATGAATCCGTATTCATGACAATGCGCGTGGAGCCATTTCTGCTGTTCCGTTCCTGTAAAACTGACCCCGGGAACGGTCATGTCAAAGGCTAGGCCCGTCTGATGTTCGCTGGTTCCTGCCGGTGCAACCGTGTTATAGGTGGCAGACAGGCATTTCTTTTTACTCCACTCCGGATGGTTGCGCTGATAGGTGGCGACCGAGTTATCGACCAGTTTCTGCTGTTCCTTGTAGTTTCGGTAGGCAGAGGAAATCTGCCATTTTCCGATGCCCTGGCTGACTGCGGCGCTGAGCATTTCCTTCATGGCCTGGGTTGCCGTTCGATCGGCCATGGTTCCCTTGTACTTGATCTTGACCAGATCAGAAGGAAGGACAGAAGAGATGTCTACCAGATTGGAGGGAACGTAGTTGTCATTCAAGGGATGACTGCGGTTTGCAAGGATCAGAAAATCCGTATCCGGTGCATCATGAACGGTGAGGGCATTCCCGGAATAGATGAGTGAGAGCGTTTTTTCACCGGCAATTCCGTCCGCTGTCAGATGATTGACGGCCTGGAAGGCAACCAGCGCGGAATGGGTCATGCTGCCGAAATCTCCATCCGCCTGACCGCTGAGAAAACCAAGGGAAATCAGGGCATTTTGAAGACGGATCACTTCCTCTCCCTTCATCCCCTTGCGCAGAACTGTGGCGGCAGGGCTTTCTTCCGGCAGAGGCGTGGATTCGATCTCCGCATAGGAGGTGGCGACATCTGTAAAAGGACTGATGTCTGCAAACGGATAGGCCGTTTCAGACAGTATGGTTCCAAAGGGAACGAACTCGGCGGGTGTCGGGGTAATGGTGGGGACAGGGGTAGGTGTGGGGACCGGTGTCGGGCCGTTTGGCGTCGGTGCAGCGGTGGCGGTGGCTGCCAGACGGTCGGCTGGAGCCGGCATGAAAGAGGAAATTCCGGCGCAGATTCCAACGACCACACAGATCGAAGCGATGGTCAGCAGTACCCGCCCGGTCCGCAGCAGTGCGGCATTGCGTCTTTTCTTTCTCTTCTTTGGTGGCATGGCTGTTCTCCGTTTGTTATTCAATGGGCAGATCCTCCCTCCATGTCCGGGCTTCCATCAGGAGCTCTGCCCATAGTGCGAGCAGACGGGAGTGATTGAGAAACTCCTCCCTGGAAGTCACCAGGTTTTCTTCTGCAGCAATGCTGCGGATGATCGCACTGTTGATCCATTCCCCATAGTGGGTGGTGTCTTTGTAATTGTCCAGATTCAGGACCCAGTCCGTCCGGGCTGAAAAATCGTACAGATGGACATTCGGCAGGCCAAGCAGGGCATCGCAGCAGAGTTCCCGGACCTTCAGCATGGCCTCCAGGGAGCCCCGGCTTTTCATGGTGGACCATTCCGTGGCGTTGTAGGGCGGAAGGAAGATGTCAAACCGGGTCTCCGGGTTTTCACGGATCAGGGGAAGCAGGTTCTGCTCAAGGTTCTGAATGCTCTGGGCAGGATATTCCTCCGCCTGGGGATTGACCACTGGCGGCGTAAATTCAGCGTAGTAAAGGACGGCATCCGGACCGTAGGGGTCCCTGCCGGCCCAGGAATACATGCTGTCCCGAAGGGACGGGTCCTGGGACTGTCCCAGCGTGGACAGGCACCTGGGCAGGAAGGACCCGAGAATGCTGCGGTTAAGGAAATAGTTGACGTCATCGAAGGGATTGTCGTTATACAGGTACATGGGAAGGGGAACCTTGGGCGTATCCGCACTCCCGATAAAGGAGTAGATGTCCAGTCCGAAAACGATCCGACGGATGTGGTGCGTGCGGAAGGCCAGATCCATCAGGACCTTGTGATTGCGGGCATTTCCGCCGGCGGTGCACAGCTTGATAAAGCTGCCGCCCAGATGGGAGGAGAGCTCGCTGGGCTTGAAGTTTTCCGTGACGGAGGTGCCCACGATGGCGCTGTCATAGTCATAGCTCCGGGCGATGCCCGCATTGGAATAGACCTGGGTGGTGTTGTCGATGGGCGGAAGAAAGAACCGTGCCATGCGGTAGACCTGAAGCGGATCCACCAGATAGACCGTCAGGGCAATAAGGGCAAATATGGAAAAAAGCAGAATGAGGCTAACACAGAGCCATTTCCGGATGCTCAACGCACAGCCTCCTTTGTGAGAAAATCGGGAAATAATCAGAAATTGAAATACAGAAAAACGCTGACATGGGAAAGGCACAGGGTGCAGTAGACCAGCAGCAGCACGGTGGTCAGGGCGTTGATCCAGGTGGGTCTGAAGCGGAAGGTCCGCTCATAGACGTTGGGCAGTCCCAGACAGGCAAACAGGGAAAGGACGTACCAGGCCATCATCATCAGGGCGTTGTAGCCCGGATGCAGTCCGCCCGGGAGGGCAAAGGCCGAGGTGATCCCGTCCCGCAGGGGACCGAAGTTCATCATGAACATGGATTTGACGATGGCCATGGCGTCGGAAAGGCTGGTGGCCCTGAAGAACACCCAGGCGATGACCACAAAGGTGAAGGTTGCAATCCACTGGAGTGCCGGATGGAGCGCGTCATACTGCCTGCGGAAAAGCCGGTACAGGACGCTGGCCGCGCCATGCAGGAGACCCCAGAGGAGGAACAGCCAGCCCGCGCCGTGCCAGAGCCCGCTCAGAAGGAAGACGATCATGAGGTTGAGACAGGTCCGGGCGGTTCCCCGGCGGCTGCCGCCCAGGGGAAAGTAGACATAGGTGGTCAGGAAGCGGGACAGGGTGATGTGCCAGCGCTGCCAGAATTCCCGGATGCTGAGGCTCTTGTAGGGGGAATTGAAGTTGATGGGGATGCGGATGTTGAACATGAGGCCGATGCCGGTGGCCATGTCGCAATATCCGGAAAAGTCAAAGTACAGCTGCAGGGTATAGCCGATGGCCACAAACCAGGCCTCGGGGGTATTGAGGTTCAGCGCATTGGCGAATCCGGTTTCCACAGCGATGGCGAAGGTGTCCGCCACCACGACCTTTTTGAACAGGCCGCGGGCAAATCCGTAAAGTCCGGGGGCAAAGTTGTCCGCGTTGAAGCGGCGGTTCCGGGGATCGGAAAACTGGGGGACCACCTCGCTGTGAAGCACGATGGGGCCCGCAATGAGCTGGGGAAAGAAGGTCACAAAGAGGGAATAATCCAGGATGTCGTAGCGGGGGACCGTTTTTTTGTAGCTGTCAATCACGTAGGACAGCTGCTGGAAGGTGAAGAAGGAAATTCCCAGGGGAAGGGCCAGGTGCCGCAGCGGCAGGGAGAGGTGCAGGGCGGTATTCAGATTTTCCGCAAAAAAGTCATGGTACTTGAAGATGAACAGCACGCCCAGGTTGGCGGCGATGCCCGTGAGCAGAAGGCATCTGCGAAGCAGCTTCCCTTCACTGCGGAGCATCCCCTGGCTCAGCAGGTAATTGACCACAATGGAGGAAAAGATGATCAGCACATACCATGGATTGTTGTAGCCGTAGAAGACAAAGGAGGCCAGCACAAGAAAGACCTTGTTGAACGGACGGTCGGAGACCTTCCCCAGAAGAAAGTAGACGCACAGGGTTACGGGCAGAAAAGCCAGAATGAAGATATAGGAATTAAACAGCATAGCGTGCTCTCCACAGATTGTCAGAATTACCCGACCGTGGCCTCCACGGGCTGGAACATGGCGGGCTCAGGGGTCGCCGTGGGAAGGGGAGTGGGCGTGGCGGAGGGTTCGGGGGTGAGGGTCACCTCAGGCAGGGGAGTGGGGGACATGGCGGCAAAGGACAGGTAGTCGGCCACCAGGCTTTGAGCGTCGGCAAAGAGCTTCTGCTGGGTCTGTCTGCCGCACACGCCGTCCGCCTTGAGGCCGTTGGCCTGCTGGAAGGCGCGCACGGCTTCGATGGTGCCGCCGTAGTACCCGCCGGTGACGGTGCCGTGGTAATATCCCAGCTCCTTCAGACGGCACTGGACCATGTAGACGTCCGTGCCGCTCTTGCCCCGGGACAGCGTCCGGTAGGTGGTCGGCCAGTTTTGAGGAGAATAGAAGGGCTCGGGCGTGGGATAGGGCAGGGGGTTTTCCCGCTGGGTCTGTTCATTGAGGGTCGGTTTGAGGGTCATGGTGTACTCCGGGTCATAGACCCCGCTTTCATAGACGGTGATGATGGTCCCCTGGGCGCAGTTTTCATAGATCCACTGGGCATCGCTGACCAGGAGACGGACGCAGCCGTGGGATTTGCGGGTGCCCAGATCCTTGAAGGAGGAAGTCACCAGGGATTGTTCGTTGGGGGAGGAGTACAGGACGGAATGAAAGGCATTGGCCTTGTCGATGCGGGTCAGATACTGGGCATGGGAGCCCCAGGTGGGGAAATAGCCCCAGCGGGCGCGGGACTTGGGCATGATGGTGGTTCCCAGCGGCGTGGGATTGCGGAGCGTGCCGGTGGAGCAGATCATCTCCCGGACGAGGACGGTGTATTCACCGCTTTCGTCGTAGGTGTAGGCCCTTGTGATCTGGTTGGTGACATCCACCATCAGCTTGTAGCGGGGAGGAACAGGCGTGGGGGAGGGCCGGGGCGATTCGGAAGCGGCGCGCGCTCCGGAGGAAAACAGGAGATCAAGGGTCTCCTGTCCGGCAATCCCGTCGGCGGCAAGGCCGTTGTGGGACTGAAAATCTTTCACGGCCCTGCGGGTGACGTCGTAATAGCCGCCGGAGACGCGGGCGTGATAAAAACCCAGTTCACTGAGACGCTGCTGAAGGGCTTCCACATCCGTGCCGCTGTCCCCGCGGCGGAGGGTCCGTGCGGGGATGTTCCCCTGGACGGCGGTTGACTCGGGAAGACTGCCCGCAGGTGCCAGCGTGGGAACGTGGAGGAATCCGGGTTCGGGTGCGGGAGTGGGATCTGGTTCCGGCAGTTCGTCCGGCGCGCTGTCGGCATTGATAAAATGAAGGTCTCCATCATCGCCCAGAATCACCTGGCCGCTTTCATCCTCCCACACGATGGTCTCAGCCAGGGAGCAGTGGAGAAACAGGCAGAGGACAAGAATCAGGAAGACTGCGCTGAAAGTTCGCATGCGACCTCCGAAATGACATAATAAAACAGAATGATTATAGCACAAAACGGGGAAAGGAGTAAAGGCGGCGGAGATATATGA
>OMRS01000156.1 GCA_900313545.1 uncultured Eubacteriales bacterium
CCCCCCGGTTCCCGCGCCCGCAGCACAGGCTGCGGGCTTTTTGCCGTTTCCGCACGTCTGTTCAGCAGTGCGCCCTTTCAGGGTTCCCCGGGCGGGGTTTTGGCTATGAAAAAGCATTCCCGGGAGTGATATGATTTCCGATACCGGCGTTCAGGCACATTCACCTGCAGGTCCCTTTCTCCCGGCTCATGTCCCTGCATTTGCGGGAGAGTTTGAAAGGATTCTCAAATGCAAACATATACTTCGGCCTCTTCCGGTCAGCATACCCTGCTGATTGCCGAGCATCAGGAAGAAAACCGCAAAACCCTGAAGGAGATTCTTGGCTGCTCCTATCATCTGCTCTTTGCAGAGGACGGCAGACAGGCGCTGCAGCTGCTCCTTGAGTCAAAGGACCGTCTACCCTCGTCGTGCTGGATCCGGACCTTCCGGGGATTCCGGGAACAGAGGTGCTGAGGCGGATCCGTCAAAGTCCGGACCTCTCCCATCTGCCCGTCATCCCTGCCACCTCGGATGCACAGATTCAAACCGAATGCCTGAAGCTCGGCGCGGACGATTTCTTCTCCAGGCCCTATCCCTCCGCCGCTGTCCTCCAGCTCCGGGTGAAACGGGTCATCCAGATGAACGAGGACCGGAAGGTTCTCCTCAGCGCAGAGCTCGATCCCCTGACCGGGCTCCATACCCGGCCGTTCTTCTACCGCCGCGCCAGCCAGCTGGACCGCCACGGCACCGACATGGATGCGATCGTGCTGAACATCGACCACTTCAGCATGATCAATGAGCGCCACGGCAGGTCCTGGGCGGATCTCATTCTGAAGTGCATCGGGAAACAGCTCCATGAGATCATTGAAAACCACGGCGGAATATGCTGCCGCAGCGATGCGGATACCTTTCTGGCCTACTGTCCCCATGGTCTTGATCTGCAGAATCTCTATGAGAGCATCTCCACGTCTCTGGGCAGACGGGGAAGGCAGCGCGTCCACCTTCGCATCGGCGTGTATGAAAACGCGGACAAATCTCTGGAGATTGAGCGGAGATTTGACCACGCCAAATCCGCTGCGGATGCGGTGCGCAGCTCCTTTACAAACGCCATCGGAAAATATGATGAACAGCTGCATGCGCAGGAAATCTTCTCCCAGCAGCTGATCGAGGATTTTCACCCGGCCATTGCGGGGGAACAGTTTCAGGTCTTCTTTCAGCCCAAGTATGATATCCGGCCGGACAAACCCGTCCTGTCCAGCGCTGAAGCCCTGGTCCGCTGACAGCATCCCCGTCTGGGACAGATCCGCCCGGATGTATTTATCCCTCTGTTTGAAGAGAACGGCCTGATCAAGCAGCTGGATTCCTATGTATGGAAAAAAACCGCGCAGCAGATCCGAGTCTGGAAGGACCGCTCGGCCATCTCGCTGCCCATTTCCGTCAATGTGTCCCGGATTGACATGTATGACCCGAAGCTGACTGAGGAATTCAACGAGATCCTGAAGGAATATCATCTGGATTCAGATGACCTCCGTCTGGAAATCACCGAGAGCGCCTATACGCGGGACAGCTCACAGATTGTCACCATGGTCAACCGGCTCCGGAATATCGGTTTCCACATCGAAATGGATGACTTCGGCTCCGGGTATTCATCCCTGAACATGATCTCCAATCTGCCCATTGACCTGCTGAAGCTTGACCGCCAGTTCATCGTGAATGGACTGCGGAATGAGCATGAGTCCCGGCTGATTGAAATCGTGATCGACATCGCCAGATATTTGAACGTGCCCACGGTCGCGGAGGGTGTGGAGACGGAGGAACAGCTCCAAATGCTCAGGAAAATGAGATGCACCTACGTGCAGGGATATTATTTTTCCAGGCCTGTTCCCGCCAGTGAATTTGAAGCGTTTCTGAAGGATGCTCAGGGCTAGGCGCCCGGACAGGGGGCCTTTGGTGAAACCGCGCGCAGGACTTTGCGCCCGGAATTTCCCCGGCCCCCCATCCGCTCACCGGCAGTCGCCCCCTGCCTTGCGGCAACTGAGTTTTTCCCGGGGATCACTTTGATCAGCGGCAGAGAAGCCCCGACAAAGCAGTTCCATGGGCGACGCTGGTTTCCCAGGCCCTTTTCCCGTGGTCTGCAGTTCACAGGTTTTTCATCATGCGGTTGAGGACTGTCTGCAGCCCCCTCACATCTCCCTGGCGGCGCTCCACCGGGGAGGTTTTTTTGTCTGCAGGTCTCAGTCTCTCAGCCCCCTCTGTCCGGATGTTTTACCCGGGTCCGGAATCCAAGCTGAAGGACGTCAATAAACTCCTCAAGATGGACCCCGGCAATACCAATCTGCTGGCCCAGAAATATAAGACGCTCCAGCAGGAGATCCAGGCGACAAAACAGAAGCTAGATACACTGAAGGAAGCATCCAAACAGGCAGACC
>OMRS01000074.1 GCA_900313545.1 uncultured Eubacteriales bacterium
AAGCGCCAGAGTCTATCTTGACCTGGGGTGCATGATTTCCTTTGCGGGTCCGGTGACATTTAAAAAATCCCATCACCTGCAGGAGTGTGCCCGCAATGTGCCGGAGGACCGGCTGATGATTGAGACGGACAGCCCCTATCTGGCGCCTGAGCCGGTTCGGGGAAGGCGGAACTGCCCGCAGAATGTGGAGCATATCTGCCGGTTCCTCTCGCAGCTGCGGGGCGTCAGCCCGGAGGAGCTTTGCCGGAGGACAAGGGAAAACGGCCTCGATTTTTACAGAATCCGCGACTTATCCATGTAGAGAAGAAGACCATGAAATGCGGCTGCATGTTGAATGACGTGCAGCCGTATTCTGGGTTTATGAAGACTGAAAACGGGGGCTGCAGTCCCGGGCGAAGCTGCCCGCATGTCGCAGGAGGAGCCGGCTGCGCACCTGTGCACCTGCCCTTTTTCCGTCATGACGGACAGGCGCCGGAGTTTGAGGGACTTACAAGGCGCGGGCCCCCTTACATCCAAACCGGTCCGGAGCGGAAGGGCGTGCTTCATCCGGGTGGCGGCACCCCGGAGCCGGGGCGGGATCCCTTGAACATGGGGTGCCCCGCCGCGAAGCTTCCGTGAAATCCGGGTGGAAGGAGGAAGCGTCGGGGAGCGCAGTGAACCGACCCCCAAAGGCTTCCGGGAATACCGGAAACATGAACGGGAAGCATTTGGGACCGGGAGGAGAGGACAGGTTTGAAAGGAGAAAATCGGGGGATGAGGATGGGTGACGGGGAGAAGCGCAGATCGTTTGCGGGGATTCTATTGCAGACAGGCCTGTGGACGGCGGGCGCGATGGTGCTGTGCGCCGTGCTGCGGGGCTGCGGGAGGCTTCCCGCGCATGGGGTTTTTCCCTATGTCATCTTCGGGATGATCGGGGGCTGCATCGGCGCGCTGTGGGCGACCCGTTGTCTGCTGGCGGAGCATCCGGAAATCGGGTTTCTCATTGTGGCCCTGAGCGCAGGGGGCCTGATGGCCACGCTGGAACCCGTGACCATGGGCTACAGCTGGGACGACGAGATTCACTACCGTCATGTCCTTCAGATGGTGCATCTGGGAAAAACGGACTGGAGCGCGGCCGAGGAATTCCTGATCCGTCCCCCAGAGGCAGAGTCTTTGGAGGTTTCCGGAAGAGTCCGAAGCAGGAGCGAAACAGCCGCGGCCCTGGATGGGATGAACCGCGCGGGAGAGGCCGGAGGCACTGCAGGAATTCCGGATGCGGGCAATCTTCCCGGATACCTGACCTCCTGGATGGCCATGCTGCTGATGCGCGCCGTGCATGCCCCCGTGTCCTGGTGCGTGATTGCGGGGAGATGGGGGAACCTTCTTGGATATGCGGCGCTCATGGTCCTGGCCATCCGGAGCCTGAAAAGGGGGAAACTGGCGGCAAGCATGATGGGTCTGCTCCCCACCATGCTGTTTCTTGCGGCAAACTATTCCTATGATCCATTCTTCGTGGCGGCGACCTTCTGCGGGGTCTGCATCTGGCTGGGGACGCTGCAGGAGGACGGAGCCCGAATGACCCTGGGCAGGGGCTGCGCGGCGGTTGCGCTCATGATGCTGGGAATCGGGATCAAGCAGATCTACTTCCCCCTGCTGTTTCTGCTGTTTTTTGTTCCCCGGGAGCGGTTTGCATCGGGAAGGGACCGGGCGGGCTATACGTTCATGGTCATAGCTGCGATTGCGGTGGTGCTGGCTTCCTTCCTGATGCCTTTTCTGCGGGAGAACACCAGCTATTCGGATGTGCGGGGCGGAGAAAATGTCAATGCGGGGCAGCAGCTTGCCCTGATGGCAAAGAATCCCCTCGCCTATCTTCAGGTGCTGGGGTCCTTCTTCACAGAGGTCTATTTTCAGCCCCATGAGCTCTTTCATCCGGTCAGGGGATGCATCGGCGCCTTCTCAGCGCTGGGCAGGTTTGTGCCCTTCTGGTCAAAATCGATGTACCTCTATGTGCTGCTGCTGCTGCTGTCCTGGGTGGCGCCGGACAAAGGTCCATCCGGCGGGGGAGCGTCAGCCCAAGGTCAGGCGGCATGCGTGCTGCTGGGGGCGGGCACCCTGGCGCTGGTGGCCACCTCCATGTATATGGCCTATACGGAGGTGGGCAGTGAGCTCATCGAAGGCTGCCAGGAGCGGTACATGATTCCTGTGGTCTGGATCTGGCTGATCGTCTTAAGGCCCGCCTTCCGGTTTGGATGGAGGAGGGAGAGGGGCGTCCCCGTGCTCTTCTTCGCGGCGGCGGCTTGCCTGCTGGCAGGAATGCATCTGCTGATCAGGCCCTATCTGAGCTGAGATGGCGGCAGGGAAGGGCGCCGCCGGACAGCAAAAAGTGAGAATATACAAACATAATATCTGACTTTCAGAATGAAATAGGGTTTGTGGTTGCAAGAACGAGCCCCATCGTGCTATAATGCGCGGGAAAAACAAGGAAATCAGGGAGGAAAATTATGTCTGGACATTCCAAATGGGCCAATATCAAACACAAGAAGGGCAAGGCGGATGCCGAGCGCGGCAAGGTGTTTACCAAAATCGGCCGTGAAATTGCCATCGCCGTGCGGGATGGCGGACCTGATCCGGCCACCAATGGAAAACTGAGGGACATCGTGGCCAAGGCAAAGGCCAACAACATGCCCAATGAAAATATCAAGCGTTCCATCGCCAAGGCGGCGGGCGAGGGCGGCAACGTCAATTACGAAGAGATCACCTATGAAGGATATGCACCGGGCGGAATGGCGGTCATCGTCAACTGCGTGACCGACAACCGCAACCGGACCGCCTCCGATGTCCGCCACATCTTTGACAAGAACGGCGGATCTCTGGGAACCAACGGCTGCGTGTCCTACATGTTCAACAGCTGCGGCCTGATCGTCATTGAACGGATGCCCGGCATGGATGAGGATGAGGTCATGATGGCAGCCCTGGATGCGGGCGCCTCCGATGTCAACACCAATGACGACAGCTTTGAGATCACCACTGAGGTGTCCGATTTCTCCGCCGTCCGTGAATCGCTTGAGCAGGCGGGGTACAGCTTCCTGAGCGCAGACCTGACCATGATTCCGCAGACCACCAATGAGATCACCGATCCCGAGACGGTCGAAAAGATTCAGAAGATGCTGGAGATGCTGGACGATCTGGATGATGTCCAGGACGTCTACCACAACGGTCTCCTGCCCGAAGACGAGGATGAGGAGGAGTAAACCATTCCTGCCGGCACAGCTTTACCGGCAGGAATTTTGTGTCTATTCAGGAGATGAACATGAAAAAGAGAGTTTCGCTCATCGTTCCGTGCTTTAATGAACAGGAGGCGCTTCCGCTGTTTTACAGGGAGACCGCAGCGGTGATGGATTCCCTGCCGGAATATGAGTTTGAAGTGCTGCTGGTCAATGACGGCTCCAGGGACCGGACCCTTGAGGTCATGCGGGAACTGGCGCAGAAGGATCTCCGCATCCGCTATCTGTCCTTTTCAAGGAACTTTGGCAAGGAAGCGGCGATGTATGCGGGCTTCTGCAATGCCAAAGGCGACTACGTGGCGGTCATGGATGCGGACCTGCAGGACCCGCCTTCGCTGCTTCCCCGGATGCTGGAGCTGCTGCAGGACGGGGAATATGACAGCGTGGCCACCCGCAGGGCAAACAGGGAGGGGGAGCCCCCGGTCCGGTCCTTCTTTGCCCGGATGTTTTACCGGATCATCAATCACATCAGCGATGCGGATATCGTGGACGGTGCCCGGGATTTCAGGCTGATGCGGCGGGAAATGGTGGATGCCATCCTCAGCATGAGCGAATACAACCGCTTCTCCAAGGGCATTTTCGGCTGGGTGGGCTTTAAGACAAAATGGCTGCCCTATCAGAATGTGGAGCGCGCGGCCGGCCAGACCAAGTGGAGCTTCTGGAGCCTGTTCAAGTATTCCATTGACGGCATCGTCAACTTCTCCCAGTCTCCGCTTTCCATTGCCTCCTATATGGGCTTTTTCTCCATGCTGGTGGCCTTCCTGATGGTGCTGGTGGTCTTTGTCCGGCGCCTGATCTTTGGCGACCCGGTGGCAGGTTGGGCTTCCACCATCTGCATTATGCTCTTTATCGGAGGTGTTCAGCTCATGTGCATGGGGATCATGGGACAGTACCTGGCCAAAACATATCTGGAAGTCAAGCACCGGCCGCATTTCATCATCTCCGAAAGCAATGTGGAGGAAGTGGTGAAAATCCGGTGAAACAGAAGGAAAAACGCAGTCCCCAGCGCGCGATCCGGCGAAGGGACGGGCACAGCTTCAGGCACGACCTGGGGCAGAATTTCATCGAGGACGAGGGGCTGCTTTCAAAGCTGGCGGAGCTTTCCCTGGCCGGACCTGAGGACACGGTTCTTGAAATCGGTCCCGGCGCGGGCGGCCTGACCCGGCATCTGGCGGACAGGTGTGCAAAGCTTGTGGCGGTGGAAGTGGACAGGACCCTGATCCCTTTTCTCAACATCGCCCTTCAGGAAAAGAAAAATGTGGTGCTGCTCTGCGGGGATGCACTGCAGGTGGACCTGCAGCATCTGGTGCAGGAACACATGGAGGAGGGCGGGAAGCTGCGCATTGCGGCCAATATCCCGTACTATCTGACCTCGGAGCTCCTTGAGAGGTTCCTCACGCAGCTGCCGCAGGCCGAAAGCCTTTGCCTGATGGTGCAGAAGGAAGTGGCGGACAAGCTGGCGGCGCTTCCCGGGGAAGAGGGGTACGGCCCCCTTCCCATCCGCTGTCAGGTCCGCTACCAGGTGGAACAGGCGCTGGAGGTTCCGGCGGCCTGCTTTACGCCGCCTCCGAAGGTGGACAGCTGCTTTGTGCGGCTGCTGCGCAGGGGCTGCCCGCAGGTTCCGGAGGACCTGCAGAAAGAATTTGATCATCTGGTTCATCAGATGTTCCTGCTCCGGCGCAAAACGGTGCTGAACAACCTGATTTCGGGCATGGGTCTGCCCCGGGAGGCCGCAAAGGGGCTCCTTGAAAAACTGGGCCTGGATGAAAAGGTCCGGCCGGAAAGGCTGTCCATTCAGGAGTATCTGGAAATTCTGCAGGCACTTCGTGCACTGCAGGGACATGGAAATGGAAATGCGGAGACGGGCTCCCCGGGGGAGAATGCATAGATGAAGAAAACAATCGGTGTCTTTATGTCGGTCCTGTTTGTGCTCCTGGCGGGAGCCGGACTTGCGCAGGTGGCGGAGAACCTGACAGGGAGCTGTCAGATCACCTCTCCGGACAAGCTTACCGGCGCCATGCTGGACGGA
>OMRS01000360.1 GCA_900313545.1 uncultured Eubacteriales bacterium
CAGAGGCATTCCCGGAGGATCCGGCGGCTGTCCTCCATAGAGCGGGGAACCGGCCAACCGCGAAGAGATCCGCTGCGGGAACTGCTGGCGAGAAGAAGATAATCCCGGGCGTCGGTCTGCAGCCAGGGGCGCAGGATCAGGCGGGAGGTCCAGAGAAGGCCGTGATCGGGGAAATCCTGGATGTCCATCACCGGCAGGTGATGGGCGAGCAGCAGTTCTGCGGCAATGCCGGGCCCGGACGTCAGTACACCCGAGAAAGTGCCGTCATAGTGCTGCAGCACACCGCAGCTGGGACTGCGGGACTGAAGGAGGATCAGGTCGGGACGTTCCCTCAGGGCGAGCTGCAGGCAGGAGTATGCACCGAGCCGGAATTGGGCATCGACATTCTGTCCGTCCCGGGTGATCACCACGCCCCTGCGGATTTCCGCGGGTGTCCGGGGAATGGGAAGCCCTCCCTGGACCTCCGGACAGAAACGGAGAACCCGGCAGGAGGACAGAAGGGAAATGACCTTGTCGTTTGCATTGTTTCCCCCGTTGTATTTGCAGTTTTCACCGGCCAGGCAGGCGCTGACCAGGACCTTTGCGGGGACGGGGGGCGGGGTGGAAAGACACATGAGAGGGCTCCTTCAGGCTGAAAATGAAAAACAGCGGCGGAAGAAAACGGAAGGCAGCCGCCTTTGGGTAACAGGGGAACCGGTCAGGGATACAGCGCAGGATATCATGAAACCACGAGCCATGAATGCGCGGGAGTGACGAGAACCTGGTCCGGCCTGCGCACGGTCAGGCCCGGAATCGCCTGAAACAGGGGACAGGAGGTTTTATGTGATCCCGGGGCGGCAGAGCATGCGTTTCATGCCGGAGAGAGAGGAGGCTAAATCGACAGCAGCAAGGCTTCCCTGACGGGTTTCCCGGTGAGGTGATGCAGTACGGCTTTGTAGATGTCCAGCTGATGGCTGTACTGCTGTTCCAGCCTTTCATGGAACGCCTCCCTGCTGCCATTGTCGCAGGGAAGCATGCGGTCTGTCTTGTAGTCCAGCAGCCGCCAGGTGCCATCCCCGTCTTCAAGCACCAGATCGATCTTCCCCGTGACTTCGATTCGCTCTTCGCCATGAACGCCCCCAACCGCCTTCAGCCTGTCGTAGAGTCCCCCCTGACCTTTTTCGGCAGAGACGGTAAACGGGACTTCAGGATACAGTTTTGCTCCTCGAATCAGTTGCCTGAATGTGGAATCCGGATCCGTCATGAAGGTCATGCTCGAGACGGCCTTCCGGAGGAGGTCCGCCTGAATGGCGTCAATGGTGACCGCTTCCGGCGGAAGGGCCAGTTCCTTCCGCTGCTTCCTGTCCAGCAGTTCACTCTGGACCAGTTCGCAGACGGCTGTTTCGCAGGATTCCTGTACGGATTCACCGGAGAAGCCGCCGTCGCGGACGATAAGTTCAGCAGCCCTGTGGAGAATGCTTCCCCACAGCAGTCCGGAGGGGACCTCATCAGGGCTGTGCAGGGAGGAATCCTTTTGATCCTCCACGCTTGCCTGCGCGGTGCTCAGATACCTCTGATCGGTATCGCTGGGGGTCATCCGCTGATAGTGCTTTGTCCGGAGCTGTGCGACCCTGCCGGACAGCATCTGCTGCAGCTTCCAGGCGGCCTGGGCGTCCGCATGCGCTCCATCCGGCGACCCCGCGCTCTCGCCATCATGTTCAGTATCCGGGGTCCGGACCTCCGGAGCGTTTTCTCCCACAGCTTCAAAGCCCTCCCATGCCCTGACCGTCTTGGCCTTTTTCCCTTCCTCCTCCACGGACAGGGAGAAGACATGCGCCTCATCCTCAGCGCGGGTCAGGGCGACATATTTCAGACGGATTCTTTCTGCCTTCAGGAATTCAACTTCTTCCGCCTTCCGGTCCTCCCATTCCGGAGGGGTGTATTTCGTTGCGGTATAGCTGCTGCTGTCTGAGATTTCGAACCATCCCAGAGTGTCGGTGCCTGCTCTCTGCACATGGGAATCCGCCTTCGGCGGGGAAACATGCCTCGGAAGGAAGATGACGATCTTTCCCTGCAGTCCCTTTGCCTTATGCAGGTTCATCAGGCGGACAAAGTTGTTGTCAGCGCGTACCGAGGGCATCCGGTCCATTTCACTCCCGGCGCTTTCATTCAGGAGATCCGCCATTTCGGCAAAATGCCGGGGGTTCATGCTCCGGATTGAGTCGATTGTCTGGAGCAGGGCTGCAACCTGGTTCTGAAACTCGTCAGCGTCGTACGGAAGCACGAAAAGTCCGTCGCTGTGCTCCACGAGCTCTTCCAGGAAGGTGCAGGGTTCTCTGTCCCGACTCAGCTGCCTGTCTCTGTTCAGCATGGACAGCGCGCTCAGCACGCGCCTGTTCATGTCCGTATCGGGCAGCAGCAGCCTCAATTCCTCCACGCGGGACATGAGTGAGCGCGAATCGAGGGAACGCTGCAGACCGGTTTCTTCCGAAAGCCCCCGGAGATTCATCCGGAACAGGTCCCATTCTTCAGGAGTGATCCCTCCGCATTCGATGAGCACCCGGAAGGACAGGGATTCATCGAAAGGATGGCAGACGGCCTGGACCCGCAGATTCAGGAGCCGGATGGGAAGGTACGCGTCCATCGGGAGGGCGCCGTCGAATTTGACGGGGATTTCCCGCTTTCTGAGCGCATCCGCATAGGCAAGCTGCCGTTCGCGGAAGAAGCTGAGAAGCAGAAAGTCCTCATAGCTGTTTTGACCGGAGGCGACCCGATCCTGTATCATCCGGGCGATCTGTTCGGCGGCCATCCGGTGCCCCTCCGCCTCATTCCCGCAGGGGATCAGGTGATGGACAACCGCCTGGGGGCCGTGGCCGCGATGGGAAACCATCTCTGAATACTCGGCCTGATACGGCGACCTGCGCATCGCCAGCGGCCCTGACGGACCAAAGACCCCGGATACGGCCTCGCAGATTTCCGTCGTGCTCCTGAAATTCATGTACAGGGAGACGACCTCACCGCCGGTTGAGCGCATCACCTCTTCCGCTTCCTGCCACAGGCTGATGTCTGCGCCGCGGAAACGATAGATGCCCTGCTTGGGGTCACCGACAAGGAACAGACTGCCGGGACGGGGATGGCACCGGTGCCAGTCCGGATCATACCGGTCGGCAGTGATGGCAAAGAGGATATCGGTCTGAACCGGGTCGGTATCCTGATACTCGTCGACAAAGAAGGTCCGGTATTTTTCATGAAGCTCGGCCCTGACCCGGGGGCATTCCCGAACCAGCCTGGCCGTCAGGAGAAGCATGTCGTCCAGGGACACGATATGGTTCTTCCGGCAAAAAGCGGCATACTCCCTGCAAAGCGCCCATATTTCCTCTGAAATGATCCCGTGGAGAACCACATTGATGCTGTCTGCCAGCTCCGCAAGGTCCCCGTCCTCCGGGAGCAGTTCCGCGACGGTTGCGGCGACCCGGTACGCATCCGGGAGCTGGTGGAGGCGGCTGAGCAGGAAGTCCCGGCGGGAGGAGGCGCCGGCGCGCTTCGCGCCGTCAAACAGCGCCTCGAAAGCCGGAAGCGTTTCCTGTTCGGAATCATTGCCGGAGAGCAGAGCCTGCAGTTCCTTTCGGGCAGAGGCGGCTCCCTTGCGGGCGGTTTTTCCCATCCATCCCCTGGCAGCGGCGCCTTTTGAGGCAATTCTTCCTGCCGCGGCGAGGACAGTGCCGTCTGAGGCGGCATCCCCGGCTCTGATCGCGTTTTCGATGGCAAAGTGAAATACGGAGGGAGACGCTCCCCCGAGGCTTTGCGCACACAGCCGGACAAGCCGCCTGCCCTGTGCCACGGCCTGATCATACAGCGCTTTTCCGTCCCCGGCGGAGGAGTCGATGAACTGGGGCTTCACATGCAGGTGGCCAAGCATCTGCTGAAAGGCGCCAAGGGCAACCTTCCGGCTGATTCCGGCATTCATGGTCCGGGAGCACTTTCCGGATTGCCATGCTTCATTGAAGAACCTTTCGCTTCTGCTGTCCGGGCCTCCGTCCTCAGAATCATACTGCGGGGCAAAACCGACGCCCGATTCCAGCGGATAATCGTTGAGCACGCGCTGGCAGAAGCTGTGGATCGTGCTGATCTGCATTTCCGGCAGTGCATGAAGCAGGCGAAAAAGCACCTTTCGGCGTTCCGGCTCCGCCTCGGCTTCAAGGGCCTCCCTGATCCACCTGTTCATGCGGGTTTTCATTTCAGTGGCGGCCTTGCGGGTAAAGGTGATCAGAACGATTTCGCCCGGAGAGATGCCCGTCTGCGGACTGCAGAGCATATTGAAGGCGCGCTCGACCGTCAGGTACGTTTTTCCTGCACCCGCACCGGCGGACACAAGGAAGTTTGTATCAAAGTCATGTTTGCTGAGGCGCTCCCGGTTGAGGCGGTCCTGCTCAAGCAGGTTCATGGTCGGCATGGCGAATTCTCCTTATCCAAAGACTTCCCGGCAGAGCGGTTTGAACGGGCAGGTGTCCGGGCAGCTGTCAGCACCCTTCTCCGCTTTGGTTTCATCCAGATCAAACGCGGGCGTGAAGGCCTTCACGGGATCGGAGATGAGGTCCAGCAGATCGATCATTTTCTGGTGCATCTGCGCCCGTTTTTCGCTGCTCATGTCAATTTGGATCAGCTCGATCCCTCCGGCGGCGTCCAGCATGTAGTAGCTGGCCCGGCTGATCCTTTGATCCGGATGGAGCGTTTCCCATGCGAGGGAGTAAAGATAGTACTGAAGCTTGCTGCTCAGATTCCGTCTGAAGCTGCCGGGGCGTCCGGTCTTGTAATCGATGATTTCATATTCATGTCCCACCTGGTCCACCCGGTCGATTCTTCCGGAGAGCTGTAACCGGGCATTTCCAAAGGACAAAAGGATCGGCTTCTCCGTCCCGAAGGAGACCTCCGTGCCGATGGTCTGACGCAGCGGATCGTCCGCATGCATCCGGGCGGCTTCAAACACCACATTCCGGATGGCCTCGGTCTCAGGGGTCAGATCCGTCAGGTTGGACGGAACGGGAACGCGCTGCCGGTATTCGTCAATCTGAGCGCTGAGCAGCTCCTCGAGCAGCCGGAGGTCGGGCGAATCCCGCCGGGGAGACACCGCTGCAAAGTACTCATCCAGCACGTGGTGAACAAGGTTGCCGCGGTCCAGGGCGCTGAGCCAGGTCTGCCCGAACTGTTCAAGGGCCTCCGGCTTTTCCGTGTCAATGCCCATATGAACGCTCAGCGTATATTTTCGGGGGCAGACAGCCGCCTTTTCAAGCGCTGTGGCGGTATGGCACCTGCCCCAGAACGCCTGTGCCCACTTTTCTTCACGTACGGGGTCTTCTTTTTCTGGAAGCAGACCGGGATCGCGTCCGGTTTTCAGGTACACATCCAGTTCTGTCAGGGGATTTCTGCCCAGAATGCTGATCTGAGGGGTGGTGTCCGTTTTCTTTCCCGTTTGCGGATCCACGACAATGTACCGGCGGGCGGCGTCTTCAAAAATGCTGGAAGGGATCAGGTCTTCTCCGCCCACGTGGTCCATGAGCGCCCGGCAGAAAACGACATGCGCTTCCTGACGGTTGACCAGGAATTCCTTCACCGCATGGCGCTTTTTCATGGCTCTGTCCTGAACGAGCTGAAGGTGCGGGGACAGCCGGGCCTTTTTGTCATCATGGAGAAGGGGGAATTCGGCTGCGAGGCTGTCAAAAGCATCCCAGTTCATCCCCAGCATCAAAAAGTGTCTGCGGTTGATGAAGAGCGCGTTTTCATAGCTGCAGCAGTACACATTCCCCGGCTGATCGGCGGTCTGCGTGCGGATTTTCTGACTGGCGGCCACTTCCTCCACACGGGAGAGGTATTCCCGGCCCTTCATTTCACCGCTGTAAATCCGGCTCAGTTCATCGACAAAGGTGAGATAGAGGCGGTTTTCATCGCTGTGAATCATGCTGCGACGCAGCAAATCCGCCAGGTCCAGGGCAACCTCTCTCAAAGGCCTGGGCGGGGCTTCAAAAAAGTCCACCCAGGCCTTCATCAGGGTGCCGGCGAGGACTGAACCCTGATACCCGGAGGAAGCGAGATTTTCCCAGCGTTCCTTCCCCCAGCCAACCCGCGAATGGCGAAATATGCGAAGCATCGTCAACCCGGAGAGCCTCATCTCGTCCTGGTCGTCATAAACCCCCATGCTTCCGGACAGCAGCGCAGGGGCCAGGGCTTCAACGTCATAATTCCGGTTTGCCCAGTCGAGCAGGCAGTGAATCATCTGCGCGGTTTTGGTTGTGGCGGCCGGGAATCCGAAGAGGGAATCCATGCCAAGGCCAAGGAGCCTGCCTTCCTCGAACACCCGTAAGCCGATGGCATCATCGGGGCAGACGATGACGGCCTGCTCCGCGGGAATCTCGTGCTCAATGAGGTACTGACAGGCGAAGCGGACTTCAGCGCCAATGTCCTGACAGACGAAGCACTCCGGACCGGAGGCGGTCCCCTTCTCCCTGACGGAGGATCCCGGGGGCTTTGGAAGAAAGGCGTTGCGCAGGAATTCATCGCCATCCGGCGTTTTGAGGCGGATGACCTTCAGCCGGTCCCCGGGGATTTTCGACAGGAAAGCCCTCTCCGTCTGATCGACTTCCACACTGGAAAGGATGGCCAGGGAAACCCCTTCCGGGATTGCGGCGGCGTCAAGGATCTCCTTTTCCGTGGCATAGTGGTTGTCCCTTTTCCACGCGAGAAACCTTCGCCATACCGCGGACAGCAGGTCTTCACCGGTTCCGGCAAGCTGATCGGGGGTGATTCCGTTCCGCTCGAGTTCATCCAGCTGCGGCAAAACGGAACCTGCCGTGGAAAGCTCAACCGTCCCCATGGTGGTAAAGGCGTCCCCGGATTCTTTCATGATCTGCTGAAGGGCAATCGTGGCCGTCAGGCTGTCAATTCTCTTCAGCCCGGATGATTTGAGAGAGGGAGCCGCCAGGGAAGTCATGTACTCCCGTACGGTCGTCGGGACCACATTCACTGCCGGGGCGTCATGCGCTGCTGCCATTCGAAGAAGCTGATTCCCGGCCACCCGGTTTGCTGTGAAAAGGACTTTCCTGCCCCAGATATTTCCTTTCAGCCATGTACACAGATCATTCAGGAAATCATTCATGTTTTATCGCTCCATTGTTCATATCGCGTAAAGCAGGCACCGATGGGAAGGCCCCATGGCAGCGCCGGCGGCGGTTTGTCATTTCGGGTTTTTCTGCGGCAATACGCTGCAGCAGGAGGCGGTCAGACGGCACGCGGTCCTGAGTGTTTATTCCGGCAGCTCCGGATCCCCTGGGGTCTGCATGAAAAGCGCTCAAAAAGCGGCTGTGAAGATGAAAGACGGGTCTGTCTGCCTTCGCTCAGTTGGATTCTACTCCATTGCCCCAGATTATCATACCCTGTCTTCTGGAAATTGGAAACAAAACCGAATGCTGTCAGGGGGACAAGAAGGAGAGGCTCTCCGCCTTCCGCTCAGCAGGGGACTTTGCGCAAAAAGGAAAAAACTCCGGTTGATTCATAAACCTTCCTTGCCTGTCTGAGTGGATGATAATCGCCGATACAGCCTTGGCTATTCTGTGTATTTATAAGAATGTATCATCCTCTATACTGGAATTGCTAAAAATTCTCAATATTTTTCACGAATACCCTTAATATAGTATTGGAAATGCACTATAATATCAATATAAATGTTGAAGGAGGGAAGAGACTGTGTCCTCGATTGTGAAATATAAGGATCCCAAAAGGGGAATTACGGTGGTATATGAGTCAACCTCTCACTACGATCCTGTAACGAAGAAATCCAGACCAACCAAGAAATACATCGGTACCTATAATGAAGAGACTGGTGAGATTATTCCCTCGTCCGGAAAGCGGGGACGCGTCAAAGGCTCAAAAAACAAGAAAAAGGAAGTA
>OMRS01000131.1 GCA_900313545.1 uncultured Eubacteriales bacterium
AAGCCCCTTCGCCGCCAGGTCCATGGCGTCCATCACCAGCAGCGCACTGCCGTTGCACAGGCTCCGGGTGTCCACCGGATAGACGCCCTTCATGTCCTCGGCCACCAGCCGCGCATTGTTGAAGCAGGAGGAATAGCCGGATCCCAGATGAAGGGAGATCACCGCGTCCGCGTCCCGGAGCAGTTCCGAGAACACGCGCTCGTATTCAGCCCCGTTGACCGCCGCCGTGGTCACCTTTTTTCCGCTGCTCACCGCGTCGATGACCTCCTGCTGGGTGATATTGACGCCGTCGGAATACTCCCGGCCATCCACCAGGATCGTGAGCGGCACGATCCGCACCCCCAGTTTTTTACTCTGTTCCATGGACAGATCACATGTGCTGTCTGCAGCAAATGCTATCTTCATACTCTCTCGCTCTCCTCATTCTTACAAAAGGACGGCAATGGTCAGTCCCCGATTTCGATTCCCTCGCTGGCTTCCCTGACACGGTTGAGCAGGCGCACCAGTTCGGCGCTGTCCCGCGTCCCCATGGCCTCCACGTACCTAAGGGCCGTGCGCTTGACCTGTCCGATGCGCTCCTCAAGCGCCGCGCGCCCCTCGGGGGTCAGTTCAATCACCGCGCAGCGGCCGTCGGAGGCGGACCTGCGCCGCTCCACATACCGCTTTGCCAGCAGGCTCCTCAGAAGGTTTGACACGCCTCCGGAGCTGATGTGAAAGGCCTGCGCCAGTTCTCCAGGGGACGTCTTGCCCCCGCAGTCGAGCAGGTGCATCATGAGGCCGAATTCGCCCCTGGAGATGCTCACGGTCTTCCGCTCGAACCGGCCGCCCATCAGCTGTGAGACCACATGGATATACCCGATGGCGATGTCCTCCGGCGTCTCCAGTTCCAAATTATCTCACCTCGTTAAAGAATATAGCACACACGCCCATCCTTGACAATCCCCGCAAAAACGCAATTCGGGCGAAAACGCGCGCGGGAAGGCCCCGCCATATTCACGAAGTCGCCTCCCCGCTTTCACTCCGGCAGGAAAAGGCGCAAAGGCAGCGCACCTGCGCAGGGCCCGAAGGCTTTCCTTTTTTGCAGGGAAGAGCGCCTGCAAAGGGCGCAGGGCCTTCTTCACCTTCCGCTGTAGGCCTCATATCCCGGATACCGGGCATAGGAGGGGTCCGCTGCGATGAGCTCGATGAAATTGTCGATTTCCATCAGGTCGGATGGCCGGCACTCGCGGATGTCGAGGCGGTAGTGCCCGCGCATGATCCGCAGCGGGACCTGTTCCCACAGGTTCTCCTTGCCTGCGCGCATGGCATAGACCTTTCGCAGATCCGCCTTCAGCTTCTCCGAATCCTCCCCGTCCCAGTAGGAGATGCCCACCGCCTGATAGCAGTCCTGTCCGCCCATCTGGTACTGCGCCGCCGCGCCGCCGATTTTTTTGAAGCACCAGTCATCGGTCTGGGCGACCCGAAAGCCCAGGTAATTGGACCGGTACTCGTATTTGTTGATGATACCGGGATTTTTGACGACAAGGTCCGCCTCGCAGATGTAGCACCTGTCGATCAGGTCAACGGCGCACATCGCCGAGGAGATGTTGTTTGTCAGGTTGAACTCGGGATTGTCGATGAAGCGCAGCGTCGGGTATTTCTCAAGGAGCTGGTCAAACTGCTCCTTCCGGTATCCCCTGACGATGGTGATGTTCGTGATCCCCCTGGCCAGCAGGGCATCCAGCAGCGTGTCCAGAATCCGCACGCCGTGGACCCTGACCAGGGGCTTGGGGGTGTCCAGCGTCACGGGCGCCAGCCGCTGCCCGAAGCCGGCCGCCAGGATAATGGCCTTGCGGACCCTGTAGGGTTCCAGCGCCCTCAGGCCCTTTTCGCTGATCTCAAGCTGCCCGTCCGCCAGCTCGTTGATGCAGTCCCTCTGCGCCATCTCCCGCTGGAGCCCCGCCAGGGCGGCGGGCGCCAGGGACAGATCCCGCAAAAGCTCCTCTCCTGTGCACCGTCCCCCCGTCTTCCCTTCAAGGCAGGTCAGGAAGTCAAACTCCTGACGGGTCAGCCCCGCTTCCCTTTCCCGGTTCCCCGCCCGCCTCATCGCCGAGGCGATCAGGGCAAAGCCCCCTCTTGCCGCGCCACACAGCAGCAGCAGCAGAAGGGAGATCACGCTCTGCATCTCATAGTTGCTGTTTTTTTCATAGGTGGTGATCAGGATGGACAGCGGCTGGTTGTCGTAGGTGCAAAGAAACGCCACCGCGGAGATGGTGATCATGCTGTTCAGGAAAAAATAGGCAAACATCTCCACCAGGGTGGGCAGGGACATGGGCAGCAGCACCCGCAGGAGGATCCTCCCCCTGCTGATGCCCAGCGTCTCGCCGATGACCTCATATTCGCTGTTGATCTTGCCCAGGCAGTTCTTTGCCAGAAGGTAGGGCGAGCCGAGAAAGTGGACGATGTTCACGGCAACCAGGATGGACATCGTCCCGTAGAAAACGCCGCCGGTCCCCCTGAACAGGAAGATGTACCCGATGCCCAGGACCAGGCCCGGAATGGCGATGGTGCACAGCGACAGCAGGTCCACCACCCGGGAAAGCACCCCGGCCCGCCGCACGGAGAACAGCCCCAGCGCATAGGCAAAGCAGGTCCCCAGCGCCGCCGTCAGGGTCGAGAGGATCAGGGAATTGGCGATGTAGGCCGTCAGGCCCACGCCGTGGGTCCTGCCAAAGACCCCGAGAAGGTGATCCAGCGTGAAGGACAGATCGCCGGGGAACGCTTTGGTAAAGGACAGGCTGATGAATGCCAGCTGGGGCGCAAACAGCAGCGCGCAGACCGTGAGGAGGATGCCGGCGGCGAGGCGGTCAAAGCCCTTCCCCGCCGGGATCAGCCGTCCCCTCTGGTCCCCGCTCTGCTCCCTGCAGACCAGGTCAAAGCCAAAGGAAATGACCGAGGGAACCAGCAGCACGAACCCCGCAACCGACCCTCTCCCGTACTGCAGGCCGCTCATGAACTGCTCATAGAGGTACATGGGCAGCGTCTTCACCCTGCCCGCGATCTCCATCGGGATGCCGTAATCGG
>OMRS01000251.1 GCA_900313545.1 uncultured Eubacteriales bacterium
GGGGAAGGGACGCTGTGTCTTTGATGATGTGGTCAACCGGATCGCGCCGGCCTTTGAGGCATCTGACGGACTGATTGTGGCCTCCCCGGTGTACTATGCCTCCGCCAATGCCACCCTGGTGGCGGTGCTGGACCGGCTGTTCTACAGCACGTCCTTTGACAAGACCATGAAGGTGGGCGCCAGCGTGGTGGTCTGCCGAAGGGGCGGCGCCAGCGCGACCTTTGACGAGCTCAACAAGTACTTTACCATCTCCGGCATGCCGGTTGTCTCCAGCAGGTACTGGAACAGTCTCCACGGCAGGACGCCGGGTGAAGCGCAGCAGGACGAAGAGGGTCTGCAGACGCTGAGGGTGCTGGCCCGGAACATGACCTTCCTGATGAAATCCATTGCCCTGGGAAGGGAACAGTTCGGTCTTCCCGAAAAGGAAGCCCAGACGGCCTGGACCCACTTTATCCGCTGAGAGCGGAGCGGGAGCAGTGCAAAGCGCGGGGACCCGGGAGAAAATGTCTGCCGGGAAAGGCGCCATGTGAGGATGGGGCTTGACCGGTTATGGGGCTAGCATGTAGACTGAAGGGGCCATCAGGAATGGCAGAAAGGGAGGACACCCCCATGAAGTTTTATATCTGCAAAGGCTGCGGCAATATCGTGGCTTATCTGAGCAAAACCGGCTGCAATGTGAAGTGCTGCGGCCAGGAGATGGTGGAGCTGGTGCCCAATACCACGGACGCCGCCGGGGAAAAGCATGTTCCGGTGGTGACATGTGAGGGCAAAAAGGTCTGCGTGAAGGTGGGCAGCGTCGCCCATCCCATGCTGCAGGAACATTCGATTCAGTGGATCGCCCTGGAAAGCAAAAAGGGAATGCAGCGCAAGCAGCTGGCACCGGGTGAGAAGCCGGAGGCATGCTTTATCCTGACCGAGGACGATGAGCCGGTTGCAGCCTATGAGTACTGCAATCTGCATGGCCTCTGGAAGACGGAGATCTGAGGAGCTCCTTTCAGGGAAACGGCACAGAAATAAACAGAACAGGGGGTCTGGAAACCAGAAAGGTGGTTTCCGAATCCCCTGTCTTGTTTTCTGGCAGGGAGGAAAAGCGCATCCTCCCGGACCGCCGGGGACAAATCCTGTTCCCCGGGAGATGATAGGATGAAAGGAGGAAAACCAGGATGTGGAGTCCTGCTCCGGATCTCAGTACGCCGACCAAGCTGAAGAAGTATATCGAGAAGGAATTCAAGAGAGCGCTGGAAATGGCAAATGGAGACTGGCTGGCGGAAAAGTTTCTCAGGTCGCCCTACGCGGCAAGGAGACAGGCCGCCATTGTCAATATCAGGGAAGATGTGGAGAGTACGCTGGAAGATATCGGAATTGAAGCTCCCTTCCCTACATATCTCAGATATGAACTGTTTACCAGGTATTACAACACGCTGTTTGATGATGATTATAATCTGCGGATCGGCGCCGCACTGTGGATCCTTGAAAAGCTCTGGACATCCGGCAAGCTCGGCGAGGCTCTGAAACTGCTGCCGGAAATCGATTACGGAAGTGATGAGGCATGGCGCCTGCCTCCGGGGTTCCGTCACCCCTGCTTCAGCAACGAGATGATCACCTCTGTGATTTGTGCGATCACCTACCGGTATCCGGGAGAACAGGATGAGCCGGTCGTCAACCGGAAAAATGCAAAAGGGATCCTGCCGGAGCCGGAATGGCTGGAGCTGATGACCCTGCTGCCCAAGGAAGACGTCATCCATGCATGTACCGAGTTCACTGAAAAGACACAGGAGATCATGATCCGGTACATGATGGGGCTGCACTATTATGAAAAGGAATGCCGGAAGATACGGATGAGGATATGCGGGGCGGGCGATCCGGTGCGCGGTCCCATGCTCAGCGGACAGCAGCCGGTTTCAGAGGAAGTGCAGAAACTTGTAGGGCCGCTGTTTGGCAAAAATCCGGATACGTTGACCACCGCAGCCGCAAGGATGGCGGTTGATATCAGAGACATGGTATCGAAAATGGATGACTATGAGCGGCACTTTGAAGACCTGCTTATGCTGGATTCGCGGTCCCTGCGCAGGGAAGCGGACAGCAGGGAGGTGGCGGAGGCCCTGATGGGCTTCAGGATAGACGACCCGTATGCCATGTGTTTTGCCCTGTTCTTTCTTGCGGACATCCCGAAGGACAACGTATGGTTTTTCCGCTCCGTATGCTCCCTGATGCATATGTCGGGCCAGATGCTTCCGTGGAATGAGGAAATGGAAGACATAGAAACGGCGGATGAACAGTGGGATGAGCGTCTGACGGACTTCACCCGGATCTGCCGGCTGGAACAGGAGATGCCGCCGGAGGAGCTTGACATGCTTCACAGCTGGCACGGAAACAGGAACCTGGCGCAGATTGTCTATGATCTGTCCCGGAGCGTGGTGCCCATCGGGATACATCCTTTTGAGAAGGAACGAAGGCAGTTGGTTGACGAGGGCATGGACAGCGAAGTGGCCCGGAAGGTAACGGAGATTGCGGAACTGCTGTTTGTTCCCAGATTCCGGTCAGCCCTGTACAGGGGGGAATACTGGGGCGAGGAGGAAGACCGGGACGAAAAGGAAGACCGGGACGAAAGGGAAGACCGGGACGAAGAGGCAGACCGGGACGAGGAGGAAGCGGAGAAGGAGTCTTCCCGGGATGCGGGGCGGCGGGAGAACCTGCAGGGCGATGCGGATGAGCTGAAGCAGGTTCAGGAGGAGCTGAAGAAAGCCAAAAAGCAGATCAAGAACCTGCAGAGCGCGCTCAGTGAGGAGAAACGCACGGCGGATTCCGACAGGGCGAAGTATGAGCGGGACCTGAAGGTCCTGCGGATGGAGCACCGCGAGCTGTCGGACCTGCGTGAGCTGCTGTTCAACCAGGAGAACGAGATCAGGGAGACGCCCACGAAAGGCTACACCTATCCCTATGAAACCAGAAAGCGGACCGTCGTGTTCGGCGGGCATGACACGTTCCTCAAGGCGATTCGTCCCATGCTGCCCACGGTCAAATTCGTGGATTCCTCCATGCTGTCGTTTGATCCCGGAATCGTCCGGAATTCGGAGGTGGTCTGGGTGCAGAACAACTGCATGTCCCATCCGCAGTACTGGTCCGTCGTCAGGAACTGCAAGCGGTTCGGGGTGCAGCTGCGCTACTTTGGATTTGCCAGCGCCGAAAAGTGTGCGGAGCAGCTGGTGACCGAAGATCTCAGGTAAAATATAAAAAGCCAGGACTTCCCGTTGGAAAGTTCCTGGCTTTTTGGCGTTTATTCCCGCGCTGCAGCCCGGGCGCGGGCGGCGGCTTTCTTTCGGAGCTCGGTGTCCAGAATGCGCTTGCGCATGCGCAGATGCTCGGGAGTTACCTCCAGCAGCTCATCATCATCGATGAACTCCAGACATTCCTCCAGGGACAGGGTCTTCATGGAGGTCAGCTTCATGGCGGTTTCCGCGCCGGCGGCGTTGCGGATGGAGGTCAGATGTTTCTGGCGGCAGACATTGACGTCAATATCGCCGCTGCGGGCATTCTGGCCCACGATCATGCCGCAGTACACCGGGGTGTTCGGCCCGCAGAACAGGGTGCCGCGTTCCTGGGCGTAGAACAGGCCGTACATGACGGCCTCCCCGGTCTCGGTGGAGACCAGCGCGCCCACGTTCCGGTGGGGGATGTCGCCCTTGAAGGGCTCATAGTGATCATACACGGAGCTCATGATGCCCTCGCCGCGGGTGTCCGTCATGAACTCGGAACGGTAGCCGAACAGGCCCCGGCTGGGAACGGAAAACTCCAGACGCACCCGGTCGGTTCCGGCCATGTTGTCCATGACTCCGCGGCGGCGTCCGAGCTTCTCGATGACGGCGCCGGCATAGGCGGCGGGCACGTCGCAGACCATCTTCTCAATGGGCTCGGTGAGATTGCCGTATTCATCCTGGTGATAGAGCACCTCGGGCTTGCTGACCTGGAACTCGTAGCCCTGGCGGCGCATGGTTTCAATGAGCACGGACAGGTGAAGCTCACCGCGGCCGCTGACCCGGAAGGCATCCGGGGAGTCGGTTTCCTCGACCCTCAGGGACACGTCTGTCTGCAGCTCGCGCATGAGGCGGGCGCGCAGGTGGCGGGAGGTGACATAGGTTCCCTCGCGTCCGGCGAAGGGGCTGTCGTTGACGGAGAAGGTCATCTGCACGGTGGGCTCGGTGATCTTGACAAAGGGAAGGGGTTCAATGGCGTCGGTGGCGCAGATGGTGTCGCCGATCATGATGTCCTCCACGCCGGTGATGGCCACAATCTCGCCCATGGAGGCTTCGGTGATGGGCGTGCGCTTGAGGCCGTCAAAGGAGAACAGGGAGGAAAGACGGAAATTCTGGTACTTGGCGTCCGAACCGTAGGTGGCCCGGGAATACATGGTGTTGAGGCGCAGGGTGCCGCGGGTGATGCGGCCGATGCCGATACGGCCCACGAAATCATTGTAATCGATGGTGGATACCAGCATCTGGGCAGGCCCCTCGGGATCGCCCTCGGGAGCGGGAATGTACTTGAGGATGGTCTCAAACAGGGGCTTGAGGTCCGTTCCGGGGGTGGACAGGTCAAGCGTGGCGGTGCCGGTCCGGGCGCTGGCATAGACGATGGGGGTATCCAGCTGGCTCTCGTCGGCATCCAGGTCGATCATCAGGTCGATGGCCTCGCTGACCACCTCCTCGCACCGGGCATCCGGACGGTCCACCTTGTTGACCACCACGATGACGGGCAGGTTCAGGGCCAGGGCATGCTGCAGGACGAAACGGGTCTGGGGCATGGGCCCCTCAAAGGAGTCGATGAGCAGCAGCACGCCGTCCACCATCTTGAGCACGCGCTCCACCTCGCCGCCGAAGTCGGCATGGCCGGGGGTGTCCACGACGTTGATCTTCACATTGTTGTAATGGACGGAGGTGTTCTTGGAGAGGATGGTGATGCCGCGCTCCCGTTCCAGCGCATTGCTGTCCATGACGCGGTCGGCAACCTGCTGGTTCTCCCTGAATGCGCCGCCCTGCTTGAGCATCTCGTTGACCAGGGTGGTCTTGCCGTGGTCAACATGGGCGATAATGGCGATATTTCGGATATCTTCTCTGATTTGTTGCATGGTGGTTGTTTTCCTTCTTTCTCTGACAGCGTCAGTCACCGTTGCGGGAGGCGGTATCGCTCAGCTGCAGGCCTTCATTGTTTTCCAGGGCCCAGCGGATGGACCACTCGTTTTCAAACAGGATGACGTCCCGGTCATGGGCGTCCCTGGCCACGGAGGTGGTGGAGGACAGCTTCAGGTCCTCCGGCGCCTTCGGGCTGCTCACGATCCAGCGGACGAACCGGTAGCCCAGCATGGTCCGGTGGATTTCGGCATTGTACTCGGTGCGCAGCCGGTGTTCAAGCACTTCAAACTGCAGCATGCCGACCACGCCGACGATGATCTCCTCGAACCCGATGCCGGGACGCTTGAAGGTCTGGATGGCGCCTTCCTCGCTCAGCTGGATGACGCCCTTGACGAACTGCTTGCGCTTCAGGCTGTCCACGCTGGAGACCCGGGCGAAGAATTCGGGAGCGAAGACGGGAATGCCGGCATAGTGCAGTTTTTTGCCGGTGCACAGGGTGTCGCCCAGCGCAAAGATGCCCGGATCAAACAGCCCGATGATATCACCGGGATAGGCATCCTCCACGGTTTCCCGTTCATCGGCCATGAACTGCTGGGGCGCCTTGAGCTGAACCATCTTCCCGCTGCCGCTGTGCCAGACGGTCATGCCCTTGGTGAACACGCCGGAGCAGATGCGCATGAAGGCCAGACGGTCCCGGTGCTGGGGATTCATATTGGCCTGGATTTTGAAAATGAAGCCGGAAAAGTCCGGATCCGTGGGAAGCACCTCGCCCTCAGCGCTTTCATGGGGACTGGGCGGGGTGGAATACTCCAGGAAACGGGTCAGGAACGGCTCAACGCCGAAGTTGGTGATGGCGGAGCCGAAGAACATGGGGGTCAGTTCCCCGCTGCGGACCTTTTGCAGGTCGAAGGCATCGCCGGCAACGTCCAGCAGCTCGATTTCATCCATCAGCCGCTGATGCAGACGCTCTCCGAGCAGCCCGGCCAGCTCCGGGTCCTCCACCGGGATGTCCTGCTTTTCCACCATGGTGCGGCCATGGTCCCCGGAGGTGTACAGCTCCACCATCCGGGTATCCCGGTGGTAGACGCCCTTGAAGTCGCCGTCGATGCCAATGGGCCAGTTGACGGGGCAGGCCCGGATTCCCAGCACCTGCTCGAGCTCCTCCATGAGGGAGAACGGGTCCTTGGATGCCCGGTCCATCTTGTTGACAAAGGTGAAAATGGGAATGCCCCGCTGGGAGCAGACCTTGAAGAGCTTGATGGTCTGGGCTTCCACGCCCTTGGCGGCGTCGATGAGCATGACGGCGCTGTCAGCCGCCACCAGAACCCGGTAGGTGTCCTCGGAAAAGTCCTGATGTCCCGGGGTATCGAGGATATTGATATGATAACCGTCAAATTCAAACTGCATGGCGGAGGAAGTGACGGAGATTCCGCGCTGTTTTTCGATGTCCATCCAGTCGGAGGTGGCGTGTTTGTCGGATTTTCTGGCCTTGACGGAACCGGCTGTACGGATGGCGCCGGAGTACAGCAGCAGTTTTTCGGTCAGGGTGGTTTTTCCCGCGTCAGGATGGGAGATGATGGCAAATGTCCGCCTCCGCCGGGTTTCGGCTTCAAGCTGCGCCTGTGAAAATGGCATTTTTTTCCTCCTGGTCAAAGAATCATAATGCGGAAGTATAACACAGGTGCGGAGCAAAGAAAAGAAAGCTATCTGCTGAAATCA
>OMRS01000128.1 GCA_900313545.1 uncultured Eubacteriales bacterium
CATACCATCAAGGTGGGCAAGCTGCGCCGCTATTTTGATCTCAAGAATTTCACCGACCCTTTCCGGGTCATCTCCGGCTACGCGGAAAGTCTGCGCCTGATGCGCGAGCTGCGTCCTGATGTGGTTTTCAGCAAAGGCGGATATGTTTCCCTGCCCGTGGTGTATGCGGCCGCCACCTGCCGTATTCCCGTGGTGATCCATGAAAGCGACCTGACCCCCGGGCTGACCACCAAGCTCTGCGCACCCCTGGCTGTCTCCATCTGCACCACCTTCCCGGAATGTGCCCGCACCCTGGGTGCAAAAGCCCGGCATACCGGCACACCCATCCGGCCCGTGATCTTCAACGGCAGCCGTGAACGGGCCCTTGCCATGACCGGCTTCACGGGGAAAAAACCGGTGCTGCTGATGATGGGCGGATCCCTTGGCGCCCAGACGGTCAACGCCGTGCTGCGCGAATCCCTGCCTGTGCTGCTGACCGACTTTGATGTGCTGCATATCTGCGGCAGGGGGAATCTGGATCCCGACTGCCAGGGCAAACCCGGCTATTTCCAGGTGGAATACCTGAACGAGGAGCTTCGCGACGCCTATGCTCTGGCGGACATCCTGCTCTCCCGGGCCGGATCCAATTCCCTGAGTGAGATTCTCGCCGTGCGAAAGCCCGCTCTGCTGATTCCCTACCACAGCGGACGGGGGGACCAGGTCCTCAACGCCGAGTCTCTGCGCAAGCGGGGTCTGGCCAATGTGCTGCCTCAGGGAGAAATGACCGCCTACCGGATGGTGACGGAGCTGCGCAACCTGTATAACCACCGGGACGTGCTCCAGCGCGAACTGGACCGGCTTCCTGATGCGGACGGCACACAGGCGGTACTGGAGGAAATCCATGCCCACTGCCGCTGACAGTGAGGAAGGAATAAGAATACATGGAAAGTTTTGACATTGTGGTAATCGGAGCAGGCCATGCCGGCTGCGAGGCGGCCCTGGCCTGCTCCCGTCTGGGCCTGTCCACCCTGCTGCTGACGCTCAATCTCGACAGCATCGCCCTGATGCCCTGCAACCCCGCGATCGGCGGCACCGGCAAGGGGCACCTTGTCCGGGAAGTGGATGCGCTGGGGGGAGAAATGGGGCTGGCCATCGACGACACCTTTATCCAGTCCAGAATGCTCAATACCGGCAAAGGTCCGGCTGTTCACTCCCTGCGGGCACAGGCGGACAAGAAAGCCTATCAGGCCAGGATGCGCAGGGTCCTGTATGCCCAGCCCCACCTGACCGTCCGCCAGGGGGAATGCAGCCGGATCCTGCTGGAGGACGGCGCCATCGCCGGCATCTGCACCTCCACCGGAGCGGAGATTGCCGCCAGGAGCGTCGTGATCTGCTCCGGCGTGTACATGGACAGCCGGATCATCATCGGGGAATGCTCCTGGAACGGCGGCCCGCAGGGCCTGCTCTCCTCCACGCACCTGGCCGGTGCCCTTCGGGAGATCGGCCTGCCCCTCCGGCGCTTCAAGACCGGCACTCCTGCCCGGGTCCACGTGGCCAGTATCGATTTTGACCGGATGACCCCTCAGCCGGGGGATGCGCAGATTGTCCCCTTCTCCTTCATGACCGACCGGGAGCTGCGCAACCAGGCCCAGTGCTACCTGACCTACACCGGTGAGGACACCCACCGGCTCATCCGTGAAAACATCCACCGGGCTCCCATGTACGCCGGTCTCATCCATGGCACCGGGGCGCGCTACTGCCCCTCCATCGAGGACAAGGTGATGCGCTTTGCCGACAAGGACCGGCACCAGCTGTTCCTGGAGCCTGAAGGGCTGGACACCCCGGAATGGTACGTGCAGGGCCTGTCCACCTCCATGCCGGAGGATGTGCAGGTGCAGATGCTGCACACCATCCCGGGCCTGGAGCACGCACAGGTGATGCGCCTGGCCTATGCCATTGAATATGAATGCGTGGATCCCCTGCAGCTGCGCGCTGACCTGTCCTGCCGCAGCATCCCCGGCCTCTATCTGGCCGGACAGATCAACGGGACCAGCGGGTACGAGGAAGCTGCCGGCCAGGGCATTCTGGCGGGCATCAATGCCGCCCGCCACGTGCTGGGACAGCCAGGGGTGATTCTGGGCCGCGATCAGGCCTATATCGGGGTTCTGGTGGACGACCTGACCACCAAGGGCACCAATGAACCGTACCGGATGATGACCAGCCGGTGCGAATACCGTCTGCTGCTGCGTCAGGACAATGCCGACCAGCGCCTCACCGCCCTGGGGCGGGAGATCGGGCTGGTGAGTCCGGAACGATTCGAGCGCATGGAAGCACGCAGACGCAAGACCGAAGAAGCCCTTCGCCGGCTTTCACACACCTGGATCCCCGTCTCCCCGCAGCTGAATGCCCGGCTGACGGAGCTCGGGCAGCCGCCCGCTAGCGGAAGCCTCAACGCCGCCGACCTGCTGCGCCGCCCGAGCATCGGCTATGGGGACCTTGAGGGCATCGTCCCGGAGTTTACGCCCCTGGAACCGGATATCACCCAGCAGGTGGAAACCGCTCTGCGCTATGAAGGGTACATTGAGAAGCAGAAGCGGCAGGTGGAAGCCTTCCGCCGGGAAGAAAACCGGCTGCTGCCCCAGAACTTTGACTACATGACCCTGGATGGGCTGCGGATAGAAGCCCGGCAGAAGCTCACCGCACGCCAGCCCCGCTCCATCGGCGAAGCCAGCCGGATCTCCGGAGTCAGTCCGGGGGATATCGCCGTTCTGATGGTCTTTCTGGCCAGGCGGGATCTGGAGGCACGCCGCGCCAACGGTCCTTCTCCCCTGCCTGCATCATCCGAAGGAGGTGTCTCTTGAGTCCTCAAGGTATTGTCTTTGCCTTCCCCTGGGAAGTTGATCTGATCGTCTGGCTTCAGACCTTCTTTTCCTCCGGCCTGATTTCCGCCATCTCCGCGCTTTCCGTCATGGGAGAAAGCGTCGTTCTGGCGGTTCTGATGCTCTTCGTCTATCTGTGCTGGGATAAAAGGCTCGGGCGCTTCGCCGCCCTGTCCCTGATGGCCTCCAATGTATTCGTGACCATGACCAAGGGGCTCGTCCTTCGCCGGCGTCCCTACATGTCCCATGAATCCATTCAACTGTTCCGCAAGATTGCCCCGAATGCGGACATTCATGATATCGCCGCCCAGGGCTTCTCCTTCCCCAGCAATCATTCCTCGGCGTCCTCCTCTTTCTTTTGTGCCGTCGCCGTCCGGACGCGAAAAAGACTGACCGTGCTTCTGGCCATCGCGGTTCCCCTGATGGTGGGATTTTCCCGTTTTGTCGTCGGCGCCCATTACCCCACCGATGTGCTCTTCGGACTGGCCGTGGGGTACCTGTTTCCGGTCCTGTTTCATGCCCTCCTGCGCCGCGGGGTAAAAATCGAACGGATTTTCAATTTCTTCATGGCCATCGGACTGCTCGGCGTGCTGTACTGCAGAAACAATGATGCCTATGATTCCCTTGGACTTCTCTGGGGATTTGCCATTGCGGACAGACTGCAGGAAAAGTATGTCCGTTTTGAAACAATCCGGGACCCTCTGCGCATCCTGTGCCGGATCATCGGGGCCGGGCTCGTTTATCTTCTGAGCTCAATGCTGCTCAAGGCGCTCTTCTCCCTGGCGGGGACCTCCGGAATCCTCCCGCTGCTGCTTCGTGCCGTCCGGTACGCCCTGATCTGTATCATGATCATTTTTGTCTACCCCATGATCTTTCCGCTGACCGGGCGGTTCTTTAAGCGCCGTCAGAAGGCTGTCTGAGCCTGCAGCGCCGGAGGGCCGGAAAACGGCAGGGCACCGTGTCCGGGCATTGGTGGACCCGTCCTGCGGATTCCCGCTGCCGGCTTCTGGCCTGGTCCGCCGGTCCTCCATGGTTGTATCCCTGGTTCCCGCTCTGTCGCCTTGATGCGCATGGATATCACCCCGCATCCTGCGGGCCGGGTGATCAGCGCACCCGGAACCCAAGCGGCATGTGACAGATCTTTTGAAGCTTTTCGGATTCCTGCAAGGCCCGGCGGGGTGACACCGTCTTCTCACACACCGCGTTTTTTCGGGAGCCACGGCAAAAGCAACGCCGCAATGATCAGCTGTGCCCCAGGCCTGTAGGCTCAGCATCCTGTCTTTCTTGCCTGAAGCCTCATTTCCCTTCATCACCGCCTTTTGCCAAAGCTCCGCTTTGCCCCCTCCGGGGGTGGGCGTTTTGATCCCGCCCTGACACTCTGAATGGCACGGCCTTCTCAGCAACCCGTATTACCATTCTTTGTCCAATCGCACAGCCTCACAGCCTGACGTGCGCCATAAAAGAGCCCGGGAAGATGATTCCCGGGCTCTTCTTCGCAGCAGGAGGGACGGCCCTCTGTCACTGGCATTCAGTATTCGTCTTTCTGAAAATAACGCTTTTGCCGGCTCACCTTGTTCACGTATTCAAGCACATCGGAGAGTGTCGCTCCATAATCCTCCTCCAGCAGGGTCCGGACATTCTCTTTCATCGGATCCATCTCCGTTTTTCCGTCACGGTACACCACACATGAGAAGAGGCCCAAATCCGAAAACAGTTCCGCAATATGATAATGCTCATCGAACCTGTGCACGCTGTGCCGGAGGATCCATTCCCGGAAGGAACAGGTCAGGAAAAGCGGAAGGTTTCTTCCCTCCATGGCATCAAAAAAAGTATCTGCCACATCGCTCGTTTCTCCGTGGTTCATGTACGATGTACATGTCCAGACCGCATCTTCCTCCTGCATGGCCTGCCACATCAGCTGTTCATCCGGCGGAAGAGGTTCCGCGGAAAAGCACACAAACCGTCCAAAGTCTTTCCTCATTTTCTCCGATGCACGGGGGGCATTCTTGACCGTAAACCGGGGATCGTCAAATCCCTCATCCTCTGGCGCACGATCAATATCAAAACACCAGGAGAGCGTATCTCCGAGTGCCGCATAGTACGACATCGCCTGAACGCGTGTGCGGTAACTCTTGAGGATATTCCGGACTCTTTGATCCAGGTTCTTGCGCTGACTGAGTTCCTCCCCGAGTGCCCAGTGACCTTCCACCCCATTGCAGGAGCCTTCCCACCGCATGATGCGCCATCCTGAAACGGGAGTGAGCGTTTCCAGTTCCTTCAGCTTTTTCGTCATCTCTTTGGGTTCCGGATACTGAGAGGGACGAAGCCATCCCACTGTCGGATAACCTGTCTTCATGGCCCTGTCAATCCGGGAGGTATTTCCGGGCTGGAAGAAATGAAGCGTCGCATCCCGCATTTCGGGATACCTGCTCTGTTGGACGTTCCTCACTTCCCTTGAACCGCTGAGAGAGGCCGCCGTCATTTGCCCGCTGCTGATTTTTTCCATTGCCAGGAGCCGGAGGGATCCGGCATCCCGGTAAAGCAGCGCATCCTGCTGATAGCGCGTTCCCGTCCGTATCCGGCTGGAGAACCAGGAGTCGGTCATACGGTCTGAATAGTCGTCATGATACAGCGTCACCGTGACAGGCACAGACTGGGCGATCACAGACTGCGGAGCATTTCGGTCAATCCATTTTCTGAAAATCCGCTGGCATTCCTCCTCTGTAACAGATGACCAGACCCTGGAGGTCATCTCTCTGTCCATCTTCTCGCACATGTGGAGCTTCATAGGAAAGTCGTACATGCCATCGTAGTCCAGATGCAGTCCCATTGAGGCAATCATTGCGGCACTGAGTTTGATCAGGAATGCCCGCTCTTCCCCCAGCACTTCATCCAGGATTTCCGACATCCCGTTCTCCTCAAAGAACCTCTCCGCCAGAAATCCTTTCAGAGGATAGAGGCTTCTTTCGTAGGACAGTCCGTCCAGGGAGACATAGGTCACACCAAAGGCGGCTTCCCGCGCTTTTTCCTCTTCTTCCTTTTGCCTGGCTCTTTCCTCTTCCGCCTGTCTCCTTTTTTCAGCCGCCTGCTTTTTCTTCTCGACCGCCTCCGGTGTACAATACCAGAAGTAGTTCATATCTGCGATCATCTTGCCTTCTTCCTCCGAAGGAGATCCGAGGACCATGCACCCCAGGACATGTGTCTCATCCGCATAATAAGGCAAATCCATTTTTCTGGCGTAATATCTTCCTGCCTTGTTCAGCTTCGCATATACCGGCACATCCACCAGCTGGTTTTCCGCCATTGATTCTGTTCCTCCTCGACAAATTCATCTCAGCCTGTCCGTTCCCCATGCCGTTTCATCCGCAGATGAGTCCCGCAGTCCCTGCGCTCCGGCCCCGGCCGTCTTTCATAGAGGGCTTTATCCAAGGCAGGAGATTCCTTCCTTCAGAGAGCGCACATAGTCGCGAACCTTTTCCGGAGCCTGCCTGCCATATTCGGCGATCAGGCGCATGATGGCGCTGCCCACAATGGCCCCGTCGCTTTTGTCCGCCATCCGCGCAGCCTGCTGCGGCGTGGAAATCCCAAAGCCCACTGCACATGGAATGGAGGTATTCTCCCTCACCAGGGCAACCATGCTGTCGATGTCCGTGGTGATTTGGCTGCGCACACCCGTCACACCCATGCTGGAGACAATATACAGAAATCCCTCCGCTTCCCTGGCGATCATGGCAATGCGGTCCTCGCTTGTGGGTGCAATCAGGCTGATCAGGCTCAATCCCCTTGCCCGGCACGCGGGAGCAAATTCCTCTTTCTCCTCAAAGGGCACATCCGGAAGGATCATGCCATCCATCCCGGTCTCACTGCACCGGTCACAGAAACGGTCAATCCCGTAAGAGTATACCACATTCGCATAGGTCATAAACACCATGGGGACCTGAATCTCCCTGCGCAGCCCCCTGACAAGTTCAAACACCCTGTCCGTGGTCGTGCCGGCTGCCAGGGAGCGCTCATTGGCCGCCTGGATAACCGGTCCCTCAGCGGTGGGATCCGAGAAGGGAATGCCCAGCTCAATCAGGTCCGCACCGCCTTCCACGGCTGCGCGCACACAGGCGGCGCTCGTGTCCATGTCCGGATCTCCGCAGGTGATAAAGGCGATGAGCGCCTTGCCGTGATCAAAGGCACCGGAAATCCTATTCATGCAGATCCTCCCCCCTGTAACGGGCAATGGCGGCACAGTCCTTGTCCCCACGTCCCGAAATATTGACCACCATCAGCGATCCCCGCCCCATTTGGGGCGCCAGCTTCATGGCGTGCGCCACTGCATGGGCGCTTTCAATGGCCGGAATGATGCCCTCCATCCGGGACAGGTACTCAAAGGCGGCCACCGCCTCGTCATCCGTGACCGCCACATACTCCGCACGCCCGGTATCGTGCAGCCACGCATGTTCCGGCCCGATGCCGGGATAATCCAGACCTGCCGAGATCGAATACACCGGGGCGATCTGCCCGTATTCATCCTGACAGAAATAGCTCTTCATCCCGTGAAAGATGCCCAGTTTTCCGGTGGCAATGGTGGCCGCCGTTTCAAAGGTCTGCGTGCCCCGGCCCGCGGCCTCGCACCCGATCAGGCGCACACCCTTCTCCCCGATAAAATGGTAAAACGCCCCGATGGCATTGCTGCCCCCTCCGACACAGGCGAGCACCGCATCCGGCAGGCGCCCTTCCCTCTCCATCATCTGCTCCCGGATCTCCCTGCTGATCACCGCCTGAAAGTCCCGCACAAGGGTCGGAAAGGGATGCGGTCCCATGACGCTGCCCAGGCAGTAGTGCGTGTCCACAATCCGGGAAGTCCACTCCCGCATCGCCGCGGAAACGGCATCCTTGAGGGTCCCGGTTCCGGTTTCCACAGGAATCACCTGCGCACCCAGCAGACGCATGCGGTAGACATTGAGGGCCTGCCGGATGGTATCCTCCTTCCCCATGTACACCACGCATTCCATGCCCATGAGCGCAGCCGCGGTTGCCGTGGCCACGCCATGCTGACCCGCCCCCGTTTCGGCAATCAGGCGCGTCTTGCCCATTCTCCGGGCCAGCAGCGCCTGTCCCAGCACATTGTTGATCTTGTGTGCTCCCGTGTGGTTGAGGTCCTCCCGCTTGAGGTAGATCTTCGCCCCGCCCAGGTCCTCGCTCATGCGCCGCGCATAATACAGGCGGCTCGGCCTGCCCGCATAGTTGTTGAGCATCTCCGTCAGTTCCGCCTGGAATGCGGGATCCTCCCTGGCCGCATCATAGGCGCGTTCCAGCTCGTTCACCGCATTCATCAGGGTCTCCGGAATATACTGTCCGCCATGGACGCCAAAGCGTCCCCTGATGTTTGTCATGTTTCCCCGTCCTTTCCCGATGCTTCGCGCACCGCCCTGACAAATGCCCGCATCTTTGCCGGGTCCTTGCGCCCGTCGGTTTCAATCCCGCTGGAGACATCCACCGCAAAGGGATGAAGCCTGCGCACGGCCTCCCCTGCATTTCCCGGATGCAGCCCTCCCGCCAGGAAATACGGCCGGCCAAACCCGGACAGCACCGACCAGTCAAAGGCGGTGCCGGTCCCGCCGGCCCCGTTGTCCAGAAGGATATCGTCCGCGCCGCTTGCCAGGGCCCGCTCAAGGTCCGCAGAGGACCCGATGCGAAACGCCTGGATCAGCGGTTTGTCCGTCAGCCTCCGGAGGGTGCGGACATAGGCTTCATCCTCCCCGCCATGAAGCTGTGCCAGATCGATGATTCCCCGGTCCAGCAGTTCGGCCACCACCCTGCAGTCCTCCCGGACAAACACGCCCACGGCACGGATTCCCGGAGAGAGCCGGGCGCGAAGCCTTCCGGCCGTTTCCGGGCTGACCGCCCTCCGGCTCTTTTTTGCAAACACGAACCCGATATAGTCCGGCCCGAGCGCATTGGCCGTGTCGATGTCCTCTTCCCGCGACAGGCCGCAAAGCTTGATTTTCGTCATGCCTCACCTCTCAGTTCCCGGAGCCTTGCGCCCTTGTCCGGGGAGGTCATCAGGGCCTCCCCCACCAGGACCGCATCCACCCCGAGCCTCTCCAGGGCTGCCACATCCTCCCGGGTCCGGATCCCGCTCTCCGAGACGAAGAGCACGTCCCGGGGGATCCGCTCCCTCAGGCGTCCGCTGTGGCCGGTGTCCACCGAGAAATCCTTCAGGTTCCGGTTGTTGACGCCCACCACGCGGGCCCCCGCATGCAGCGCCATATCGATTTCCGCCTCGTCATGGCACTCCACCAGGGCGGACAGCCCCAGCGCATCGCACACGTCCAGATCATCCCTGAGCTGCGCCTCATCCAGAATGGCACAGATCAGCAGCGCCGCCGAGGCTCCCAGCAGCCGCGCCTCGTAGAGCATATACGCATCTACTGTAAAATCCTTGCGAAGGCAGGGAAGGCGGACCTGCCCCGCGATTTCCCGCAGGATGGCATCGCTTCCCAGAAACCATTCCGGTTCCGTCAGCACGGAGATCGCCTCTGCGCCGGCGCGCTCATATTCCGTGGCAATCTGCAGATACGGAAACTCCGGCGAGATCAGGCCCCGGGAAGGGGACGCCTTCTTGCACTCGCAGATAAAGGCCATGCCAGGCCCTGACAGGGCCCGTTCAAATCCAAAGTCTCCGGCGGGAAGCGACAGCGCCATGCGCCGGATCTCCGCAGGTGAAATCCGCCTGCTGGCCTGCGCCACTCTTTCCCGGGCGGATTGCGCAAGCCGGTCCAGAATGGTCATTCCTGTGCCTCCGGACGGTTGCTGATCTCAATGATCCTCTCCAGCGTGGCAGCAGCCCGCCCGCTGTCGATCAGCTCCGCAGCGAGCCGCACGCCGGTGGTCAGATTGTCCACCTTGCCGCCCAGCATCAGTCCCGCTCCCGCGTTGAGCAGCACCGCATTGCGCCTGTGCCCCTTTTCACCGCCCAGAATCGCCCGGGTAATGGCCGCATTCTCGGCAGGCGTCCCGCCCAGCAGATCGGATTTGCTGCAGCGTTCCATCCCGAACTCCTCCGGCGTGAGGACATAGTTCCTGCACCATCCATCCTTGAATTCGCAAACGGTGGTGGGAGAGGAGAGGCTGATTTCGTCCAGTTTGTCCTGTCCGTAGACCACCATTCCCCTTTTCACTCCCAGACTGATGAGCACCTGTGCCAGCGGCTGGACAAGATACTCATCATACACGCCCAGCAGCTGCATCACGGGACTGGCGGGGTTGGTCAGCGGTCCCAGGATGTTGAATACGGTACGAAATCCCAGTTCCTTGCGGATGCTGCCCACATAGCGCATGGAGCTGTGGTATTTCTGGGCGAAAAAGAAGCACATGCCGGCCTCATCCAGCAGTTCCATGCACCTGGCCGGGCTCTGCTGGATGTTGACTCCCAGGGCCTCCAGGCAGTCCGCAGTCCCGCACAGGGAGGAAGCGGCCCGGTTTCCGTGCTTGGCCACCTTCATGCCGCCCGATGCGCACACGATGGCCGCCGTGGTGGAAATATTGAAACTGTGGGCCTCATCCCCGCCGGTTCCGACGATCTCAAATACATCCATGCCGGTCTCCACCCGGGTGGCATGATCCCGCATGGCCGCAGCACAGCCTGCGATCTCATCGGTGGTCTCGGCCCTGGCGCTCTTGGTGCTCAGCGCAGCCAGAAAGGCCGCGTTCTGCGTCGGGGTGGTTTGTCCGGACATGATCTCGTTCATGACGGCATACGCCTCGTCATAGGTCAGGTCCTGCTTGTTGACGATCTTGACAATGGCTTCCTTGATCATGGTTATCCTCCTCAGCGTGTCAGTCCTGCTTTGTGCGTTTCGGATCCTGCAGGAACAAAAAAACGTCCCTGACAGAATCAGTTTCTGTCAAGGACGAATAAGACAGCTTATCCGCGGTGCCACCTTGAATTCACGGGTTTGCCCGTGCGCTTTGCGGGGTACCTGCATACCCCCGGCAACTGACGTATGCCCCACGTCGCGTCATACTCCGCGCGTCTGCGCGTTTCCGTGCGCCCTCGGCGGTCCATTTGACGGTTTGTTTCCTGCCCGCTTCGCAGCATC
>OMRS01000126.1 GCA_900313545.1 uncultured Eubacteriales bacterium
AATATGGCGATGGATACACCGAACTATTTAAATGACATAAAAACTATTGAGGTATCTAAGATTCGTGAAATCCCCCTGAACACCGGCCAGATTCCGTTGTCATCGCAACAGCAAGGTGGTACAATATGTATGACCGAGTAACAGGAGAAACGCTGCCCCGGCCGGACGGGTAAATGAAGGACAACGGACCCGGTACAGGGCAATTCAGGCCTTCCAGCCCGGATGCGCATGGCGGGAAACGCCGTCTCCGGCATGCGCCGCGCACCGCCGGGCAGCGGTGCGGGGATCCGTCCTCCGGCGCCACCCCGGGAGAACCGCAGGCGGGAGAAAAAGGGAAAACGCCCCGGGACCGGAGAAAGCCCGAAAAGAGGAAGAACCCGGGGAAAAACAGAAACTAGCAGGAAAGGAAGAGAACCGTTTTGCTGACAGGAAGAAGACCCCCTGAAAAGGCGGGAGCGCCCGCCCGGCCCCAGGCGGGGAGGACCCGGCGGGGGATACCGAAGGGAACCCCTGTCCCGGGCGGAGAGCGGAACCTTCACCTGCGCGGGACATCCGGATTCAGCTGAAAAGGAAGCATGCGGAGACAGTTCATGCGTTCCTTGGAAACATGAGGAAGAGGTAAGGCAGAAGAGCCATGAGAGATCAACGAATCATGAGGAGACCCCTGACATTCCTGCTGTGCGCGATGGCCCTGATGACCATGCTCATGCCTTTCGCGGCAGCTGCACAGGAGCCGGATGAGAAGGTTGTGCGCGTCGGATGGTATGATTCATCCTTCTGTTACTGGGATGAGTTTGGACGACGCTGCGGAATCGACGTCGAGTACCAGGAAAAGATTTCCGCGTACACGGGCTGGACGTATGAGTATGTGGACGACAGCTGGTCGAACCTGTTCCAGATGCTTAAAAACGGAGAGATCGATCTGCTCAGCGACGTCTCCTATAAGCCGGAGAGAGAGGAGTTTATGTCCTTCGCCGACCTGCCCATGGGCTCGGAGGCCTATTATATCTACATCGACGCGGAGAACCGGGAGATCACGGCGGAGAATCCCGCTTCCTTCAACGGGAAGCGGATCGGCGTCAATGCGGGCAGTATCCAGGAGGGCTTCCTCAGGGAGTGGGCGGAAAGGAACGGGCTGAGCGTCGAAATCGTCCCGCTGGACGTCGGGGAGACGGAATCCCTGGAGATGCTCACGCGGGGGGAGATCGACGGATATACAACCGTCTACTCCTTCGGCTCCGAGCAGAAGATCGTCCCCGTCTTCAGAGTCGGCGCGTCGGAGTATTTCTACGCCGTCAACAAAAGCAGGCCGGATCTGCTTGCTGAACTGAACATGGCGATGTCCGGGATCCAGGATGAAGACCCGGATTTCAGGCTGAGAATCAGCGAAAACAGCAATTACAATACAAACACGAATATCTATCTGACCGCGGGGCAGGAGGACTGGCTGAAGGCCCACGGCGCGATCCGCATCGGATACCGGGACGATTGTCTGCCGTTCTGCGATGCCGACAAGGAGACGGGCAAACTGACCGGCGCGCTGGGAGATTATCTGACCCACGGGGCCAATCATCTGAGGCGCTACAACCTTCAGTTCGAGACCCGTCCCTATCCCTCCACGGAGGACGCGCTCAAAGCGATGGAGGCGGGGGAGATTGACTGCGTATTTCCTGTCAACCTGAGCTCCCATGATGCCGCCGGGCACGGCGTGCGGCTGACCGCCCCGGCCATGAAGACGGAGATGAACGCCGTGGTGCGCGCATCCGGTCAGCAGCGCCTGTCGCGGGACAGCAGCATCACCTTTGCGACTATCGCCGATGATCTGAACATCGAAACGTTCATCATGCACGATTATCCGGCGTCCGTCAGGAAAACCTATGCCGACGCCGGGATGTGCTTCGCCGCGGTCGCCTCCGGGGACGCGGACTGCATCCTTGTGAGCGCCTACAGAATGCCCGCCGCGGAGGAGACCATCACGAGGTTGCGCCTCTTCTCCATCCCCACCGGCGAGACGATGCCCCTGTCCTTTGCGGTCAGGAGGGCGGACAGGGAGCTGTATTTCATTCTGAACAAAATCGCTGTCGCGACAAACAGCAGCGATACGGACTCCTCGCTGGCCTCCTATATGCATGCTGACCGGAAGATCTCCGTCGTGCGGTTCCTGAAGGATCACTGGGGAGCTTTCATGCTTTCACTCATTGCGGTGTTTTCGGTCATCATTTTCCTGCTGCTGCAGAAGCTGAAGGCGGAGCGGACCGCCCATGAGCAGAGGCGGCTGCTGGATGAGGCGAAGAAAATCGCGGAGCTCAAGCAGACCATCGCCTCGCTTCTGGACAACATGCCCGGAATGAACTTCACCAAGGACGCCGGAACCGGCGTGTATCTGGCGTGCAACCAGGCTTTTGTCAGGTATGCGCGCAGGGAGAGGCTGGAGGAGATCATCGGCAAGACCGCCGCGCAGCTCTTTGACGCCCGGACTGCCGCCAGGTTCGAGGAAGAGGACAGGATCGCCCTTTCCATGGATACCCCCTACATCTTCGTGGAAGACGCCCAGGACGTCAA
This sequence comes from uncultured Eubacteriales bacterium, assembly GCA_900313545.1. Next base: position 2,563 of record OMRS01000126.1, read on the forward strand.
CGGGAACCGGCACCAGGTCCAGACCACCAAGCTCAAATACACGGACGCCTCCGGCCGCCAGTGCCTGCTGGGCATCTGCCAGGACATGACGGACATGGTGCGCATCCGGCGCGAGATCGCCACGTCCAGGGAGGCCTATGAGAAGGCCCGGAGAACCGGCATCATCTATACCCACATTGCCCAGACGCTGGCGCGCAACTACACGGATATGTATTATGTGAATCTGGATACGGACGAATACATCGAATACGTGACAAACGGCGAGCACCAGGCGCTGACCGAGACCCGGCGCGGCTGGCACTTCTTTGAGGAATGCCAGATCGAAGTCAATGAATTTGTCCATCCCGATGACCGCGCCGAGTTTGCCAGGGCGATGGAACGCAAAAACCTTCTGGCAGCCCTGGAGAACAGCAATGTCTTCATGATGCAGTACCGCCTGATGACGGACCACGGGCCGATGTACGTCAGAATGAAGGTTTCCCGCATGGAGGACGACAGGCGCTTCATCATCATCGCAATCGCGGATGTCGATGAGGAAGTGAAGCAGCACCTTGCGGCGGAGCGGGTAAAGGAGGAGGAGATCGCCTATGCCCGCCTCAGAGCGCTTGCCGGCGACTTCATCGGCCTGTATTCCGTCGATCCGGAGAATTGCCACTATCACGAATACAGCTCGACAAACAGCTTTAAGAATCTGGCGAGCCCCAGGGAAGGAACGGATTTCTTTGCGGATTCCAGGAATCAGGTCCGGCACGTGATCTTTCCGGAGGACCAGAAGCGCGTTCTTGAAGCGCTGACAAAGGACAACGTGCTGGAGGAGATCCGGCGCCACGGCATCTTTTCCGTCGGCTACCGCCTCATGCTGGAGGGGAAGCCGTACCATGTGCAGCTGCGCGCGGCCATCGTCGAGGAAAAGGAGGGCCCGCGCCTGATCGTGGGCGTCATGGATGTTGACGCCAGAATCCGGCAGGAGGAGGAATATGAAAGGCGCCTCGCCCAGGCCCAGCGGGAAGCCAACATTGACGCGCTGACAGGCGTGAAGAGCCGGCATGCCTACCTGGAAACGGAGGGACAGCTGGATACCCAGATTGCGGAGCACCGCGTATCGGAATTTGCCATCGTCATCCTCGACGTGAACGACCTGAAGAAGGTCAATGACACGGCCGGACACAAGGCGGGGGACCAGTACCTGCGGGAAGCCTGCCGGATCATCTGCGGCATTTTCAAGCGCAGTCCCGTGTTCCGCATCGGCGGGGATGAATTTGTCGCGGTGGCCCGGGAAGCGGATTATGAATCCATCGAAGAGCTGATCGGGAAAATGGGCGACCATAACGCCAGGGCGATTGCCACGGGCGGGATCGTCATTGCCTGCGGCATGTCCAAATACAACGGCGACGAAAACGTGGCAAGCGTGTTTGAACGGGCGGATCAGAACATGTATGAGAACAAGAGCGACCTGAAGGAAAGGTGCGCCGCTTCGGGCCCGGCGGGGAACTGAAACGGCAAAATACGGGAATTCATTGAGTGCTTGAAGGAGTGAACGGGGAAATGTTGTCAGAAAACACAGGCTTTTACCGCATGCGTAAGGCTGCAGTGCTACTGATTGTTCTTGCGGCGGCATTTTCTGTATGGATGCCTTTTGACGCGTGTGCGCAAAAAAGCCGGAAGACCGTGCGCGTGGGATGGTATGAGTCCGCCTTCCACCATCAGGACCAGTTCGGAAGACGCTCCGGCTACGGCTATGAGTACCAGCAGCGCATCGCCACCTTTACCGGCTGGGATTATGAATACGTGGAGGGCAGCTGGTCCGAGCTGCTGGAAATGCTGATGGCGGGGGAGATCGACCTGCTCAGCGACGTGTCCTATACCGAGGCGCGCAGTGAGAAGATCCTCTACTCCGCGCTGCGCATGGGCTCTGAGGACTACCATGTCTTTATCTCCCCTGACAATACGCAGATCAGGCCGGATGATTTTTCCACCCTGGACGGAAAGGTTGTGGGCGTCAACAAAAACAGCATTCAGGAGCAGCTCTTTGTCCAATGGGCGGAGGATTACGACGTCCATCCGGAAATCAGAGAGCTGACGGTCAGGACGCCGGAGCTGTTTGCCATGCTGGAGAGCGGCGAAATTGACGCGCTTGTGACGCTGGATACCTATGGAAACTCCGCGGATGTGCTGCCCATCTGCAAGGTGGGCTTTGCGGAATCCTTCTTCGGCGTGAACCGGAACCGTCCGGATATCAAGCGCGAGCTGGACGCCGCCATGAACCGCATTCTGGAGGACAACCGGGATTTCAATGAGGAGATGACCGCAAAGTACCACAGGGCCAGCGGACTTACCGGCTTTCTGACCCAGGACGAGCTGGCCTGGTTCCAGGCGCACGGCACCATCCGTGTGGGGTACATGACGGACTTTCTCCCCTTCTGCGGCAGAAACGAGAAAACGCAGTCGCTTGAGGGGACGCTGTCGGATATGCTGAACTTTGCGAAGACCTGCGAGAAGAATGCGGTTCTCAGCTTTGAGACCCGCGGCTACGCATCCACGCAGGAGGGCATTTCCGCGCTCCTGCGCGGGGAGATCGACTGCATGTTCCCGGTCAACCTCAGCTCCTACGACGGTGAACAGCTTGGCGTGATCATTACGGACCCCTATATATCCACGGAGCTGTTTGCGGCGGTCCGGACCGCGGACCAGCAGGGCATCTCTGCGGATCAGCCCATGACGGTGGCCCTGAGCGGCGGCAATCTGGATTATGAAACCTTTCTGAAGGATTATTTCCCCGACTGGAAGATCGTCACGTATGAGGAACGGGAGGCGGCCTTCAGGGCCGTGTCCGCGGGAGAGGCGGACTGCGTGCTGATCAACAATTACCGTCTCAACCGCACGAAAGACCTGTACGAGAAACACGGGCTGTCCCCCCTTGCAACCGGCAGGGACGTGGACTTTTCCTTTGCCGTCAGGAAGGACGACGACTGCCTGTATTCCATTCTCAACAAAATCAGCCGTCTCATCCCGATGTCGCTGATCAATTCCTCCCTGACGTCCCATTCCTACCGTACCGGACGCGTGTCCTTCAGCAGTTTCCTGAGGGACAATGTGGGCAGCGTGCTGGCCACATTGTCCGCGCTTGCCCTGTTCATCATTGCGCTGCTTCTGCGGATCATCCGGACGGAGCGGAGGGAGAACCAGGAGCGCAAGCTGATTTCCGCGGTGGAGACGGACACCCTGACTGGACTGTACAACCGGAACTTCTTCTTTGAATATGCCAGCCGCCTGTATCAGAGCGATCCGTCGCGGAAGGCGGATGCGGTCGTCATGAACATTGAACAGTTCCATACCGTCAACGAGCTCCACGGCCGGGAATACGGCGACCGGGTGCTCAAGACCTTCGGCGGAGAGATCCGGAAGTTCCTGGCCGAGACGAAGGGAATCGGGGGACGTTTTGAGGGAGACCGTTTTGATATCTACTGCGTGCCGCAGGAGAATTACTACGTGCTGCTGCACCGCTTTCAGGACGGGCTGAGGAACCAGTTCCCCAATGCCAATATCCGGCTGAGGATGGGTGTGGCCCCCTGGCAGGAGGGAATCGAGCCGATGCGGCTGTTTGACCGGGCGAGGACGGCCAGCAGCGCCGTGCGCGCAACGGAAAGGCACCTGATGATCTACGACAAAAAGATGCGCATCCGGGAGGAGCTGACGCACCGTCTGCTCAATGATTTCGGGCGCGCGCTGGCCGAGAAGGAATTCAAGGTGTATTACCAGCCGAAGTATGATATTCAAAGTGAACCGCCCGTCTTCAAAAGCGCGGAAGCGCTGATCCGCTGGCAGCATCCTGAACTGGGCATGATTGCGCCGGGCGATTTTATCCCCGTCTTTGAGGCCAACGGACAGATCAGCGAGATCGACAAGTACGTGTGGCGGGAGACGGCCCGGCAGATTGCACAGTGGCGGGAGCAGTACGGGGTCACCATCCCCGTGTCCGTGAACCTTTCCCGGGTGGATGCGCTGGATCCCTCTCTGGAGCAGACCCTGGACGAACTGATGAGCGAATACGACCTGCATCCTCAGTACCTGCATCTGGAGGTGACCGAGTCCGCCTATACCGAGGATGCCGAACAGCTGGGAAGCGTGATTCAGCGCCTGCGCGCCAAGGGCTACAAGATCGAGATGGACGATTTCGGCTCCGGCTACTCTTCGCTGAATATGCTCTCCTCCATACCGATCGACGTTCTGAAGATGGACATGGCCTTTGTGAAGAACATCGAGCAGAACGAAAAGGA
>OMRS01000235.1 GCA_900313545.1 uncultured Eubacteriales bacterium
AGCGCATCGCTTCCTGGACGGAGCGAAAAGATGAGGCCGCCTTTTTCTGCGTCTTCTGTTCCACGTGGATCCAGCTCACCAGCTTCGCAGTCGGGTCGCTGCAGCCGCTGATCACCCGGGCGGAGGGCCCTTCCAGATAGGAGATCTCCACGTCATAGTGTTCCTTGATGAACCATCGGTGCAGCGTTTTTGGGGAAAGCAGTTTCATCAGGTGGGAGTTGCCCCTGACAGTCCTGGAAAAGACAGCTCTGTACCGGATATGCTCTTTCAGGAACTGCTCGTTCACGCCGCCGCCGAACAGCGCCGTGACGGTGATATCGAATTTGTCCCGGTCCATGTTGTTGACCAGGTTCACCAGGACCTTTTCCGCCCCGCCGGGGCCAAGATCATGAATGAGAAAGAGGACTTTTTTCATAGATTCCGAACTCTCCAAACCCGCCGCGCGTCCTGAAAAAGCGCCTGCTTTCCCCCTGTTTATGACCGGTCCCGCACACGCAGGAGCTTCCATCTGTGGAAGATCTGATACGCGCCTGTGGGCACGAACGCCTTCAGCACGTTCACATAGGGCGTAAATCTTCTGATGCCCCGGATCCCCATAAGCTTGTAGCCCCGGCTTCTCGTTTTCGCGCTGTTGATCCGGGCCTGCAGGGTCCTTCGTTTGACCGCGCCGATGTTTTCCACCATCACATACAGCTCGTCGGGAAGATTGAATCCCCTGAAACCGGCGGCAAGGAATCGACACCAGAGATCCACATCCTCCACCCGCTCGACATAAGGGGCCCTGGAATACCCGCCCAGAGCGCTGTATACCCATTTATACGTCATGATCGTCGCGTGGGAAAAGGCGTTCTGTCTGAGCATCGTCTGTTTTGTGGGCTCGGGATATTTAATGATGGAGGCAATTTTTTTCTCTCCGTCCGACACCGTGATCCCGGTGCCCACCAGCTGGTACTCCGGGTGGGTCTGCAGGAACCTGACCTGTTTTTCAAACCTCTCCGGCAGACACCAGTCGTCGGCGTCCATCCGCGCCACAAGCTCCGTCGCCGCCTTTTCAAGGCAGCGGTTCAGGGAGTACGGAAGCCGGCGGTTCTCTTCATTGCGCAGCAGGACAAATCTGTCCGGATACTTCTCCCTGTACGAACAGAGGATGTCCCACGTGCCGTCGGAGGAGCCGTCGTCGCAGCAGATCATGACCCAATCCGTATAGGTCTGTGCCAGGATGGAGTCCACAGCCTTCTCCAGTGTCTTTTCACTGTTGTAGCAGGACATGATCACCGATACGGTGCTCTCTTTGCTCATTTCCTGTCTCCGACCTTCACAAGAGCGTTATTCACCAGTTCTTTGTCAAACACATAGGATATCGTCTTTTCCGTCTCCTCAACGGAGGTGAATCCGATCTCCTCCAGGGTCCGGCGGAGAAGGATGTTCTTTTTCGTCTTTTTCACGGTGAAGCTGCCCTTCTCGCAGCCCTCCCGCTTCAGCAGCGCGGTGAAAAGAGCGCTCTCCACGAATTTGCCCGCCACACGGCAGCTCATGGCAAACTCGGAGAACACAAGCGTTTTCTCCTCCACCCGGTACTGGCCAAAACCCACAATGCCGTAGGTGCCGAAATCGTCCTCGCAGGAGAAGGCAAAGTTGGTGGATCCCTCCCTGCCCAGCACCCGGTCGAATTCCTCCGGGGTGTACTTGTTGCCGGACATGTTCAGCTGGTTGGTGCGGGCCACCAGCTCAAAGCTGCGCAGGAGCTCCTCTTCCGTTTGAGGAACGAACATCGTCATGCGCAGGTGGCACATCCTCAGAAACTCCACCGTGTCGGCGCTGCTGCTCTCCATGAGGGCAGTGCGTTTTTCCTCCGCCCGGTACATCTCCCGGCGGCTGCGGCTCTCTGCGGTGACGGGCACATCAAACTCCGCTCCGTCCAGCAGCGCTCCGAGGTTTGCCGGATCGAATACACGCACCTGGGGCAGCATGGCACTCACCTGGCTGCGTTCAAAAGCCGAGTCGTCCAGCAGCAGGAAGGTGTCCGTGCCGATGTTCAGGCTTTCGGCGATGGCGCGGATGGAGGCGCTCTTGGCCCCCCAGTTGATCTGCGGATACAGGAAGTAATCAGCGACGCCCAGCCGCTCCAGCACGGGCCAGGCCTGGG
>OMRS01000397.1 GCA_900313545.1 uncultured Eubacteriales bacterium
GGAAGCGCCTTTTCCCCTGCCCGGGGGCATGCGGGATGGAGGACACTGAGGATCCCTGTCCCGGCCTGCTGGAGGGAGCTGTTCACGATGCCCGTGCACTGGCAGGGGATTCCTGACCCCGTCGGCTGCCGGGGTCGGCGTATTGCGCATGAACGGGGGCTTTTTGCTGACTGACAGAGGACTCAGCTCCTAGCCCCGCCGTCCCGGTCAGATGGGCCTTTGGAGGATCCGCAACTTTCTGGAAGACAGCGCAGGAGACCGCCTCCCGGGAAAACAGGCAGCAGGCAGCGGCAAGGGAGGGGCGTTCGAGCCGAAAAGGGAAGCGGTGAGTGCGGGATCTGCAGGAAATCTCCGCTTCCCTCCACCGCTGCTTGCGCCTGCAGGGAAGGGAACGCTGCCGCCACTCCCGGAACAGAGGAAGAACTCTGCAATCAGATGAGGCGGGATGTGCTATAATAGCCGCCGGCGCGCTTGCCCTGCCCCCTGCGGGCAGGGTGGATTCCCGGCGGTCAGAAGACGATTCCCGTTCATCCGGAGCATCTCTTCGGATGTATGACCGCATGGGTGCTGAGGGCGCCGGCAATCTGCAGGAACGGGAGAGGCCGGGCGGACAGACCCCGCAAAAAGACAGGCCGGGAAAGGAAACCGGCAGCTTTTGCATGAAAACCTCCTCCCGGGGAAACCGGCGCCGGTTCCTGCAAACACAGAAAGGAAAGACAGAACAACATGAATCAAAGAGACCTTGCTGAACTCAAAAGACGGCTGAACCCCGAAAAGCGCAATCCCTCCCTGATTTGCGGCTGCTATGTCGATCACGTCGGCAATCCGATCACGAGCTTCGAACTCCCGGTCAGTACCATGGACGAGCAGGAAAATGAGCAGTACATGTCCATCTTCAAGAAGGTTCTCTCCGGAAAGCTCGGACAGGCGCTGACCCCCGTCGCTTTTCCTGCGGACCAGGACGATCTGCTCCTTCGCGTCAGGGATTCCGCGCTGAAAGACCAGGAGTCGGTACAGGCGCTGTACACCCGCCTGACCGCAGGAATCTGCGCCGAGCATCCGGACATGCAGTCCGTGGAGGACGCCCAGCATGCTCCCAACTGGCTGATTCTGCTGATGTTTGACGATATGGATGTCCGTGCAAGGGATGTGAACGGCGACATAGACTATGACAACTCCGACCGCGCGTTCAGCTATGTGCTGTGTGCGGTCTGCCCGGTAAAACAGGAGAAGTCGGCGCTGCGGTTCCTCCCCAGGGACGGCGTCTTCCATGAGCGCGCGCCGGAGCGGCTGGCCAGCACGCCGGCGCTGGGATTCCTCTTCCCGCTGTATGAAGGCGGGGCCGCAGATATCAATACCATTCTGCTGTTCAGCAAGGACCGCAATGACGCCCACGCGGATTTCCTGAAGGCGGCCTTCAATGTCGAGGCGGAGATGCCCGCCGCGCAGCAGACGGAAAACTTCCAGGCGCTGCTGACCCAGAGCCTGGGCAGTGAATGCTCCCTGGATGTGGTGCAGGAGATCCATGAGAAGGTGTCCGGCATGCTCGAGAATCAGAAGAAGGACGATGATCCCCTGATGCTCTCCAGGCAGGACGTAGCCGACATCCTTTCAAACGGCGGGGTGTCCCAGGAGCGGGTCGAGGCCTTCAGCAGGGGCTTTGACGAAACCTTTGGCCAGGGCACGGTCCTTCCTGCGGTCAACGTTGTCACGCCCAAGCAGTTCAAGGTGGAAATGCCCAACGTCTCGGTCAGGGTGGACCCCAAACAGACCAGCATGGTTGAGACGCGGGTCATCGACGGCCTGAACTACCTGCTCATCCCCATCGAAGGAGAGATTTCCGTGAACGGACAGCCCGTGGTTCCGTCCGGGGAGTCCCGCTGAGTCCCGGACTTCCGGTGAGGGAGCCCTCTCCGTCACGTGAGAAAGGGCCGGGGGGGCTCCGCTGCAGGGCGCGGCCTGCCGTCATCCCTTTGCACCGGAGACGGCCCGGGGATGTCCCGTGGAGGACAACAGCCAATCAGCGAGGCTGAAGGAAGCGGTGTCCCGCAAGACGGGAGAGTGACGGTGCTGCAGCCGGCGCTTTCGCTCTGAGAGGCCCCTTCGGCTTTGTCCTGCCGGGACGGCTTCGTGACCGGCCCCGGGCGGACGGCTGTGAAAATGATAAGACGCACGATAAATGAGCCTGAATCCGGCAATTATTTGCAAATTAAATGATTCTGCCAGGAGAACGGGAAACTGGTCGTGAACCCCATTCAGGCACAAGATATCTCTGCCGGTACTGTCAGGAAGGAAACGTCGCCTTCTTGGAAAAGATTGGAATGTACCAGAAGGATTCTATTCCTTCCCATTTGGTGTATAGTGTGATGACTGCTTCCCTCCAAGACTCAAATAATGTGCCAAATCAGACTCAAATAATTTGTCATCTGACACCTTCCCCAAACCGGTGACAGCAGCAATGTGTTTATCCATGTGCTCGTTGGTCTGCTTGCTCTTTCAGGACTTGGCCTGGTAATAAA
>OMRS01000123.1 GCA_900313545.1 uncultured Eubacteriales bacterium
GGAACCTTGTACACCGTTCCCTGGCGTGACTTGAACGCTGCACTGCGTCAAACCTGGTCGGGCCGGCCCCGTATGATGGACGCCCTGGGGGACTGCTGACAGGTTTCTTCGCAGCCGCATGGCAGACTTTGCCGGCATGCAGAGCGCTTTACGGCTCCCTGACTGCAAAACGGGCTGCTGCAAAGATCTCTTTGCAGCAGCCCGCTGGATAATCCGGAACGGGGATCAGTCGACGGAATTGCCGTTATCCTTCTCCTGCATGGGGATATAGACATCCTCAGCCACGGACAGCAGATCAAATCCCTGAAGATCGGCGGCCTGTACGCTGAGAGACCACATGAAGCCGGGGGTTTCCTCGTGCCAGAGACAAACCGACACGGTGTTGTCTCCGTCTTTGGCGGTCTGGATCAGCGCCTTTCCCCAGGTGGGGCGGGCCTGGGCATCCACGGGAATGTCGCGGGTGTCGGTCCACGCATAATACATGCCGGAGATATCTTCAAAGGTCTCGGAAGCGACCGTACGCGCCACAAAGTCCATGCCGGGCTGATCCTTCAGATGGAACTGCATTTCAGCCATGGAGTCTCCCATCACCAGAACCCGGTAGAGAATGTCCTCCGCGCCCGCGGGAATGCCGAAGGAGTAGCCGTACTGATCCTTGAGCTCCGCGGCGGTGACGTCCTTCCAGGGATTGGCCATTCCCACGGGGGTGCTGGCAGTTTCGGGAATGCCGACAAATCCGGAATCCGCGGTTTCATTGTAGATTCCGTAATAAGGCAGTGAAGCGGCCTCGGGATCGATTTCGTGGATATGGGACCAGATGACAAAGCCTTCAGGCAGCTTTGCCACGGGCATGCCGGGAAGGTACAGAACCACTTCCTGGCCGGCGCTCAGGCCGTAGGGCTCAGTGGTGACGTAGCGCACGCCGTCCTCAATGGCCTCGGGAACCTGTCCTTCATCCTTCTCCAGTTCGGTGACCTTCAGGCGGCGGGAGAACTCGTCAATGGCGCCGGCATCCTCCATTTTTCCGTGGAAGGAGCAGCCGTACTGGGTGCCGTTGGGGAAGCCCTCTCCCGTGGTGCCCATATCGGAATCATAGAAGGATCCGGTAAAGGAACCGTCCTTGGAGAAGGTGATGAAGGTGTACCAGGCGCCCACGCCGCTGGAAAAGTCAAACTCGATGCCTTCAAGGGTTGAAAAGTCGAATCCTGTCTGTTCAGCCAGCGCGAAAGTGCAGGCAAGGGCAAGGACTGCGCAAAGCAGCAGGCTCAGCATTTTTTTCATGGTGGTATCCTCCTTTGAAATTGTGTCCCGCCAGATAAGACGGAACGGGCAGGCGTTTTATTCCTTCACCGGGAAAAACGGTCAGTTCCCACGCCTGCGGAGGAGGCGCTGGACAGCGGGAATGTTTGACAGAAGGGTCATCAGGGTCAGCACCAGCAGGATGATGGTGGCGGGCCTGCCAAAGAGGGTGACCAGCGGTGTGGGAGAGGTGGAGGCCAGAGAAATGGACCGCCTGAAATTGGAGTCCATCATGCTGCCCAGAACCAGTCCCAGGGTGACCGGTGCGGTGGGAAAGCCCCGCCGGCGCATGAGATAGCCCAGAATTCCGAAGAAGAACATGAGGACCACGTCGAAGGGCCGCCGGTTGCAGGCATAGGCGCCGATCACGCACAGGACCACCACCACGGGCATCAGGATTCGTTTGGGAATATTGATGACTCTGGAGATCCGGGGGGCGATCAGCAGTCCCAGAAGGAGCAGGAAAATGCAGCCCCACAGTCCGGCGGCCAGAATCTCGTAGAAATGCACGATGTCCATCTTCATGAAGGTGGGACCGGGCTTGAGGCCGTGGACATAGAAGACGGAAAGGATGATGGCCGTGACGGCATCCCCGGGGATGGCCATGGTCAGCATGGGAATCAGTGCGCCGCCGATACAGGCGTTGTTGGCGCTTTCCGAGGCGACGATGCCCTCATAGGCTCCCTCGCCGAAGGGACGGGAGGGATTGCGCACAAGGCGCTTGGCCTGACCGTAGGCGAGGAAGGACGCCACAGGGCCGCCGGCTCCGGGAAGTGCACCCACGAAGGTGCCGATGGTGCAGTACCACAGGGACCGGGGCAGCTCCCTGAGCAGCGTACGGAGGGGGATGTGCTGCTGGGAGATGCCGGAGACCTCTCCGTCCCGGAGCCCTGAGGCGACGGTGGAGAGCACCTCTGAAAAACCGAAAAGTCCCACCAGGGCGGGCACGGTGGAGATGCCGGCCTTGAGCTCCTGAATGCCGAAGGTGAGACGGGGGGTGCCCATAATGGGGTCCAGACCGATGAGGGAGAAGAAGATGCCGATGAGGGCGGCGAAAAGCCCCTTGGCATAGTTGCTGGAGGTAAGGCCGCCCACGGTGGACAGGCCGAAAAGGGCCAGAAGGAAATAGTCCATGGGCTGGAAGCGGATGGCGATGTTCGTGATGGGCCGCGCCAGAACCGCCATGACCACCAGTCCAAAGACGCTGCCCACAAAGGAGTAGACGGTGGCGTAGGACAGGGCCTTGTAGGCATCCCCCCGCTTGGCCATGGGATAGCCGTCCAGGGTGGTCACCACGCTGGAGGGAGCACCCGGAATGTTGACGAGGATGGCGGACAGGGCGCCGGAAAAGACGCCCACCACATAGACGCCCATGATGGTGGCCAGGGCATCACCGGTGCTCCAGGTATAGGTGATGGAGACCAGAAGAGCCGTGGCCATGGATACGGACAGCCCGGGGATGGCACCTACAAAGAGGCCGGACACGGATCCCAGCAGCACGAAGAGGATAAATCTGGGAGAAAGCATCAGGGGAAGAATTCCGGAAATGGTCTGCATGGGCGCCTCCTCAGGGAAGCCTGACGCCCAGACCGATCTTGAAGATCAGGTACAGGGCCAGGGGAGTCAGGATGGATACGGGCAGCAGAACCTGGGGCCTTCGCACCCCGAAGAGGGCGCAGGCCACGAGCAGGTAAAGCAGCGTGGCCGCAATGAAGCCCAGGGGGGCGAGGGCCAGGTTGTAGAGCACGGAGAGCCCCAGAATCACAAGCAGGTCCCGCATGCGCACGGGGGCGGGCGCATCCTCCCGGGCTTTGCGCAGGGCGCCGGTCAGGAGAATCATCCCCAGCAGGGTGCCGAGTCCGCCCAGCACGGAGGGGAAAAGATAGGGGGACATGATCCAGCTGGCCTTGACCCGGGCATGGGTCATCTCATAAAGGCTGTAGATCAGCAGCGCGATGCCGGCGGCCAGGACAAACAGTCCGTCCTGCACGGACCTTCGGCGAAGATGTTGCAAAGCGATCCCTCCTGTTGAAAAAAGGGGAGGCAGCGCCTCCCCACGGTATCGGGTGTCAGATCAGTTGTCCGCTCTGGGGATGCCGAACTCCTCCGGGGAGAAGGTGGCGGCGCCGGCGTCATAGATCAGCCAGCTGACCACGGACTCCCAGTTGGCGTAGAAGTTCCTGATCTCGTCCAGAGTGGTGTACTTTTCATAGAGCTTGTCGATGCTGTTGGATTCCATGAAGGCGTTGAAGTCCGGATCCTTCACGGCTTCAAGGGCGGCAGCTCTCAGCTGGTCCTGGATGTCCTTGGGAACGTCCGCGGCCACCAGCAGGGAAAGGGGAGTGTAGGGGATGGACAGCAGCTTTTCGCTGTTGGGCATCTTCTCGGAGAGCGCGGGCACATCCGGGAACTGGGACATGCGCTCGGTGGAGGCCACGGCCAGCAGCTTGAGGTCGCCGCTCTTGATGAGTTCGGCCACGGTGGAGAAGTTGGAGTTGGTGAAGATCACTTCACCGCTCATCACGGCGCGGTAGCAGTCAGCTCCGGAGCCGTAGGGCGTGAGGGCGGGCACAAAGCCGTACTGGTTCATGATCAGGGCCTGGACATGGCCGGAGCCGCCGGGGCCGGTGTAGCTCATCTGGACCATGCCGGGCTGGGCTGCGATATCCGCCAGCAGGGAGTCGATGTCGTTGTATTTGGAGTCGCCGGCCACCACCAGCACCTTGGGATCGTTGGCGACCACCATGATGGGGCTGAAGTCCGCATAGCTCATCTTGCTGATGTCCATGACCCGCTGGGTTCCAAGGCTTTCCGCCGTGAAGAGCACCACGGAGCCGTCCTTGTCCGCATCCAGGGCAGCCTGGCAGCCGATGGCGCCGGACGCGCCGCCCTGATTGTCCACGACCAGAGAGGCGCCCAGGGTCTTTTCAAGTGCCGTGGCAAACTGGCGTCCGACCACGTCGGTGGTTCCGCCAGCACCATAGGGAACGATCATGGTGACACGGCTGAAGGGATAGTCAGCCAGGGCTGTGGAAAAACAGAATGTCAACACGAGAAGAATGAGGGCAATACCAAGCCTGCGGGAAAACAGTTTCATGGGAATCCTCCTTCAAATATTGAATGATTTCCGGATGGCAAAATCCAAGTTGCAGGGGTGATTATAGCATTGTGGTCCCCGGGATGCAACGGGTAAAAAGGAGGAGGGTTGACAAAATGTTGAATTCCGGAAGCGGCGCTGCCGCGATCCGTGAGCTGTCTCTGCAGGGATTTTGAGCTGTCAGGGACAGAGAACATCCTCCGCTGCAGAACGGGAAAACCGGACGTCAGGGGGAAGGCGTCCTCTCCGGAAAAACCGTCATGGCGGGATGAAAGAGAGCATTACAAATAACAACTGATATTTATAGAAAACGTGTACATTCATATTGAAATGCAGGGTGGATCATGCTATTCTAAATATACATCAATTCCGGGAGGTATGTGTTTATGGGGTTTGCCGAGACGTTCAGAGCTTTGTCTGACCCTGCGAGACGCCAGATTCTGGAACTTCTCAAGGAAAAGGGGAAGATGAATGCGGGAGAGGTCAGCACGTATTTCAATATGACGAGTGCGACCATTTCCTACCATCTGAAAATGCTGAAGAAAGCGGGTCTGGTCACGGAGAGCAGGGAAAAGAACTATATCTATTACAGCCTTGACACGCAGATACTGGAAGAGATCCTGGCATGGCTGACAAAGCTCCAGCAGTGACAGTCCCCCGATTGCCATACGCGGAAGGATACACAGGCGCCGGTGACGGCGCTTTTTTTGTTTCCCTGCGGCAGGATGCCCGACACGGACTTTTTCTTCATTTGAAGGTGTGTTATCATGGACAAACGGTATCGGAATCCTCCGCGCGGAGAGAAGAAATGAAACGGAACAGGGGAAGGCCGGGATGCCCGGCCGGTGAGAGTGAGACAAATGACCACGGAATGGCTGATCCTCGGATTACTGGGCCTTGCGGTGCTGTACAGGCTGTGCCCCCGCCGCATGAGGGGCGCGCTGCTGCTTGGCGGCAGTTATGTGCTGGTGGGGGCAGGAAGCCGGCAGGCGCTGGTCTTCATGCTCCTGACAGCGCTGTCCGTATGGGCCGGGGGGCAGGTGCTTGCGGGCATGGACCGGAAGGCAGGGAATTGCCGCGGGGAAGACAGGCAGAAACGCCGGGAGGCGAAAGCGCGTCTTCGCAGGCGGAAGCGCCTGGTGACAGCCTGCGTGCTGGTGCTCAACTTTGGAATCATGGCCCTGCTCAAGCACATGGATGTGCTGGAGGAAGCGGCACTGGGCGCGGGAGTGTCCCTGCCCCGGCTGTTTGTGCCTCTGGGGATTTCCTTCTATACCTTCATGGCGGCAGGCTATCTGCTGGATGTCTGTGCCGGGCGGATTCCGGCGGAGGGCAACCCCCTGCGCCTGGCCCTGTTCACCGGCTTTTATCCCCACCTGCTGCAGGGCCCCATCGGGCGCTATGCCGCCCTGTCGCCCCAGCTGTGGGCAGGCGAAACCCCGGATACGCGGGAGGCGGGGCGCGCGCTGCTTCGTATGGCCTGGGGGCTGTTCAAGAAAAAGGTGGTGGCGGACCGTGCGCTGCTGGCGGTCAATGCGGTGTTCGCAGCGCCGCAGGAGCAGGGGGGCGCCATGGTGCTTGTCGGGGTGCTGGCCTACTCCCTGCAGCAGTATGCGGATTTCTCAGGCGGCATTGATCTGGTGCTCGGCGGCGCCCGCCTGATGGGCGTCCGCCTGGCGGAAAACTTCAGGCAGCCGTATTTTGCGGATTCCCTGGGCGACTTCTGGCGCAGGTGGCACATGACGCTGGGCGCATGGATGAAGGACTACGTCTTTTATCCCTTCGCCCTGTCCTCCGGAGTCCACCGGCTCTGTGCCCGCGTCAAGGCGCTGCCCTGGGGAAACACGCTGTCCCGGACCCTGCCGGCGGCACTTGGCAACCTGCTGGTCTTCTTCCTTGTGGGAATCTGGCACGGCACCACCTCCAACTATGTGGTGTGGGGCCTGTACAACGGCGTGATCCTGGCCATGAGCGCCCTGCTGGAACCCGCATTCAGGCAATGGGCATCCCGGCACCCCTTTACCCGGACCCGGGGCTTCAGGCTGGTGCGGATCCTTCGTACCTTTGCGATCGTCAATATCGGATGGCTGTTTGACCGCTGCGCCCGGGCGGGAGACGCCCTGGGCATGCTGGGCAGGCTGTTTGCCTCTCCCCGGCTTTCGCAGCTGTCCGGCCTGACGCAGAGGCTGAACCTTGAGGCGGCGGATCTGTGGATTCTGCTGGGATCCGCGGCCCTGATGCTGGCCGTTTCCCTGATTCATGAGCGGGGAGGGAGCGTCATGGACAGCCTCATGAAAAAGCCGCTGCCGCTGAGGTGGGCCGTGCTGCTGGCCTTCCTTGCGGGGATTGTGCTGTGCTTTTATACCGGTGTGACGGAGGGATTCCTGTATGCGGCATTCTGACCCTGGACGTTCAGGCGGGCTCCGTCTTGCGGGCTTTCTCCTCCTGGCGGCGCTTGTGCTGAGGCTGATGAACCTGACGCTGGTCACCACGGACACCTCCCGGGCGCTCATGATGGAGGAGCTGCAGCGGGGCGGAGACTTTGACGTGGCATTTGTGGGCTCCTCCCCGGTGTACTACAGCATCGACCCGGAGATCGTGCGCAGGACCTGCGGCCTTCGCGCCATCGATGCGGCCATCGGCAATGCGGGCCTTGAAAGCTGCCAGGCCCTGACACGGGCCGCGCTGCGCTATAATTCCCTGCAGTATGTGGTGGTTACGCTGGAACCGGACATGCTGCTGGAAACCCGGGAAAATCCCGAGGCGGAGATCCGGGTGATGCCCTGGCTTCACCACCCGCTGGACCGCCTGGCCTACCTCGCGGACCTTTGCAGGGGGGATGACCGGTGGATGACCCGGCTGTTCTACTTCCGCGCGGCGCCGGTGGCCTCCCTGGAGGAATGGATCAAGACGGCGTCCATCCGCTTCCGCCTTCCCTTCTACAGGGAAAAGATGAACGCGGAACTGGAGGACACCCCCTACCTCGGGGCGGGCTATCATGAGATGCGCCTGAGCCCTCCGGAGGGCGGGCTTCTGGCCCACAGGGAGTTTTTTACCACGACGGATCATCTGTCCCTGTTTCCTCCGCTGACGATGACGCGGCTGCAGGAGATGCAGCGCGTGTGCACGGCCCATGGTGCCCGCCTGATCGTGCTGATTCCGCCCTGTCTGCTCCCTGCAGTGACCAGTTCCCCCCGGCTTGTGGAAGCCTGCGAAGCCGCGGAGCAGTTCTGCGGGGAGGAGGGAATCTGCTTCTTCAACATGATGAAGGCGGACAGGGAACGGCTGCCCAGTCTGGATGACCGGTATGTGGACATCTACCACTTTGACCGGGAGGGCGCCGCGCTGTACAGCCGTTTCATGGGCGAATTCCTCCTGGCCCTGTCCGAGGGCAGGGATGTGAGCGGCTGGTTCCGGGAGACGCTCTAGCCCTTTTGCCGGGAACCCGTCCCGAAAGCGTGCACTTTATAATAGGAAGATTCTCCCCTTTAATGCGGGAGGGGATGACCACAAGATATGGAAACGGCGCCCTCCTGAGGCCTCCTGGCGGGGTCCGGGGGGCGTTTTTCTGTCGGGGAGGAAGGGACGCGGGACAGGGGGACTGCTCCGCCGGAAGGAGGGGGGGCATGCCGGGAGGAAGCCGGGGGAGGGAGAAACAGGGTGCCGGGATGGAAAAGGGGGCACGAAGCACAAAGATTCGTCCGTCCTGACCATAAGGTTGGCACAGAACCGGAGAAGGCGAAAATCAAACAGCACAAAACGGCGACGAGAAAAATGCACATAACGCACAAAGAAATCATGTTCGGGTAAGACGCAAAATTACGGCATTCCCGAAGGATAACAAGCGATATTTTGCTCAAAATCAAGCAATAAAAGGAAAACAGTGAGACAAATCCATATCATCCGGCGCTGAAATTTGACAGGCCTGACCTCCCCTGCTATAATCCGCCCCCAAGTCAGGGAACCCAATCCTGACACGGCACGCA
>OMRS01000006.1 GCA_900313545.1 uncultured Eubacteriales bacterium
GCGTGATGCAAAACCGCATTCCTGCCCTCTTCACCACCCTGCTCCTCGCCCCGAAGCGGACAATCCCCGTCCGGCGGTCCGGACCATGTGGGCCTTCACATGCCGGCATGCCCTCCATCTGCAGGCTTCTGCCCGCCGGTCATCCGCACCCTTCTTCTGAGCACTGACAAAATGAATGAACCCCGGCCCGGAGACTGGCTCCAGGCCGGGGTTTCGTTTGATTTACAGAACTGCGTCCAGCATTTTGACAACTTCCGCCTTGGGGGTGACGCCCACGCGCTTCGCTACGGGCTGGCCGTTCTTGAAGAGGATCAGGGTGGGAATGCTCATGATGCCATAGCGCTGAGCGATTTCGCCTTCCTCATCCACATCCACCTTTCCGACCACGGCGCGGCCTTCATATTCCGCTGCCACTTCTTCAATCACCGGGCCCATGATCCGGCAGGGGCCACACCAGGTTGCCCAGAAATCCACCAGTACCGGGGCAGTTCCCTTCAGGGCTTCATCAAAGGATGCCGCATTGAACTGTTTTGCCATGAATTTGCACCTCCATTGTAAATTTTATTTTGAAACCCCCGGCGCGGCCGGGGCGGTTTCCGTTTTACGGGGCACCCTTGAGGGCACCACTTCAATGATTTTGGGCTCCCACTTTCCTCGTGAGAACACCGGGTCCAGCAGACGCATAAGTCCATAGGCCAGTGCCGTCCCTGCAATGGCGGTCAGGGCGATCAGCCCCTCGTTCACCTTGAGGAGCACGCCTGCTCCCAGACCCAGGAGAAATCCCGCCAGAGGGATCATGTAGGCGACCATGGAAGCCAGCATCACATGGCTGTCATCCATCTCCACCACCACCACATCCCCGGGATTGGCCTGTCCCGGGATCACGAGGGTATGCTGTTTGCAGTTCGTGCTTCCCCGGGCGCAGTTGTGGCAGTCTCCGCACGCTTCCAGCCGCTCAAACTCGATGGTCAGCTTTCCCCCGTCCGCAGCTTTGACAATGCCCGCATTCTTCATATTCAGTCCTCCACAAGCCGGCAGATGCCGTCCAGATCCGTGAGGCTCAGCTCCGTCTCCTCATGGGTCTCCAGGTTCCGAAGCTTCACCACGCCCCGTTCCAGCTCATCTCCGCCGATCACGCCCACAATCCTGGCCTGGCAGCGGTCCGCGTACTTGAACTGCGCCTTCATGCTGCGCCCCACGTGGTCGATGTCACAGGCCACGCCGCGGGAGCGGAGCCTGCCGGCCAGCTCCAGTGCGCAGATCCTGGCCTCCTGTCCGTAATTGGCCAGGTACAGGTCCAGAAGGCGCGGCCGGGGAATCTGGATTCCGGACTGCTCCATGACCATGAGAAGCCGCTCCATGCCCATGCCAAACCCGGCACCGGCCATGGACGGTCCCCCGATCTCCTCGATGAGGTTGTCGTAGCGTCCCCCGCCGCACACCGTCAGGGGGCCGGCAGGCGTGTCCGCGATGATTTCAAATACCGTCCGGGTATAGTAGTCCAGCCCGCGGACGATGCCCGGGTCCACGGTAAAGGGAATTCCCAGGATCTTCAGGGCCTGCTGGAGCTGCGTAAAGTGGGCCGCGCACTCTTCATCCAGATAATCCAGGATCACCGGTGCACCCTCGATGGCCCTCCTGCACTTTTCCTCCTTGCAGTCCAGCACCCGCATGGGATTGCGCTCCAGGCGCTCCCTGCAGTTGGCGCACAGTTCCCCTTCCCGCTCGCGCAGGAAGGCCCGGAGCTGGTCGGTGTACACCTTCCGGCACGCCGGACAGCCGATGGAGTTGATGTGCAGCTGCAGTCCCGTCAGTCCCAGGTCCCGGATCAGGTTCCAGGCCAGGGAAATCAGCTCCGCCTCCGCCGTGGCCATCGGGGCGCCGAAGACTTCCACGCCGAACTGGTGGAATTCCCGGAGACGCCCGTTCTGGGGCTTTTCATAGCGGAAATTGGGCATGGACAGATAGTACATCTTGGCCGGCAGGGTCTCGGCGTACAGCCGGCTCTCGATGAAGGAGCGCACCACCGAAGCGGTGCCCTCGGGCTTGAGGGTGATGGACCGCCCGCCCTTGTCCTGGAAGGTGTACATCTCCTTCTGGACGATGTCCGTGGTGTCCCCCACGCCCCGCAGGAACAGCTCGGTGTGTTCAAACATGGGCGTGCGGACCTCCCGCAGCCCGTACAGGGCGCATGCCCTGCGGATCTTCTCCTCCACATACTGCCATTGATAACTGTCGGTCATGAGCACATCCCGCGTGCCCTTGGGTGCCTGTATTGCCATATGGTCTTTCTCTCCTTTGTTTCTCGCATTGCCTCCGGCTTCCGCCGGGAGCACAGGGGCTGGGCCGCATGTCCCGAATCCGGCGGTTCGCCCGTCAATTAAGGGCATCCCGCCTGCACCCGATCCGTCTGCCATTCCTTCTCTTTCCGGTTACCTGCCCGAAAAGTCCGGCACAGCGGTCCTGTCCGTTCCTTCCCGGCAGCAGCCCTGTGCCGTCCGGGTTCCCTGCCCCTTTGTCGCAGTCTCTGCGTCTTCAGCCCCTGTCCGGAAGGCCGCTTCCGCCCTCTGTGCTGCCATGTCCTGCTCTGCTGCTCAGCCTGGTCGTCGCCGGCTCAGGCATGTCTTCCCGCCCTGCAGGGTCAGTCGGGATTTTGCCTCTTGCCTCCGGCGGGGATGACCGGAACGGAAGCGGCCCCCTGTCTCTTGCATATACTATGTGTTTTCGCGGTCCTTTTCAACTGTTTGCCGGTCAATATTTCAGCCGCGGACCCCAAGCGCCGGATTCCGGACTCCAGGCAGCCTTTCGTAAGGGTCACGCGTGCCGCCCCTCCCCGGGGCACCCGGCTCCGGGCCGCGGGCGTTCACCCTCCCCGCCCGGACGTGAACGGTCCCGGGACGCTTCCGGCAGGCTGCTTCCCGCCTCCGGAACCCGGGGATTGGATCCGCCGTCCCCTCCTTCCGGGGGGATTGTCTGCCGGTCCTGCGTCCGCCTTCCCCATGCCTCCCGGATCTGTTTGTCCTACAAACTATGATCTTTTTAAAACTTTTTGGCAGATATCCCCCAAAAACCGTCAGATTTGTGCAGGATTCACACAATATGTAGATGTTTCTCTGTAGACATTTCCGTCATAGTCCTGTATAATCAATCGGGAAGAAGCCGAAGGGCTTCCGTTGTCCTTTATCTGTCAAACAAGGAGGTGCCGTCATGTATCGTGTTGCTATGAATTCTGAACTGGACCAGGTTGTCGCCTACTCGGACAACTGGATCGCCGGGCACTGTGATTACCAGTGCAACGGCAAGACGCTGATCATCAACCGCGTCGACGTCCCGGAACGCTACGTCTCTCAGGGAGTCGGCGACGCCATCATGCACTGTCTGGTCGACTATGCCCGTGAACAGGACTGCATCGTGGTTCCCATCTGCAGCTATGCATCCTCCTGGTTCAGAAAGAATCAGGATTGCCGGGACCTCCTCTGATCCTGTTGCTCTTTCCTCAGGGACGGACCTCTTCCGTCCCTGTTTTTTATTCCGGACAATCCCCCCGTTTTCCCGCATGCCCCCTCCGGCCGCGGCCGGAGGGGGCATGTTCTGTCGCTGCCTTCCACGGATCTGTCCCGGGGGCCCGGAAAGTCCCGCTCATATTTCATCCGGTTCCTGTCCGTCGTGCGCCTTCCATGCGCACCCGGTCACCTTCATGTCCGTAAACACCGCCGTGAAGCTGGAATCCTCCGGACTGCAGGCGTAGATGCCGAAACGGATCCTTCCCGCCCCTTCCCACATGTGGCACACCCGCATCTGGGAGAAAGTCACGCCGTCCTGCGAGCATTCGATGCAGTAGTCATCCTCCCTGCGGCTGAGGCGGTACCACATGGTTTTCACGTCCGCCTGGATCTGCGTCGTCGCCCAGTCAGAGTAGCCGTGGTTGGTGACCACGGACCCCAGGTGCTGGAACTGCCCGTTTTCAAACTCCACGGAGCCCTTCAGCCAGTTCTCCGAATCGAGGTACATGACGATGCCGCACTGGTCAAAGCGGTGGCTGCTCCCGGAGAAATCCGTCCTGACAACAAACGAAAAGGTCTTTTCCTCCGTCTCCATCTGGAGCACCGGCGCGTTGTCGTTGCGGAAATGATAGTAGGTCCGCTGCCACAGGTCCGTATGCGGCGCGGTGGTGATGGTGGCCCTGTCCTCCGTGAGGCTCCACCTGGCCGGTTCCCTCGTCCACCTGAAATCCCTGATGTCCATCCTTCCATCCTCCTTCGTCCGGTCATGGCCTCCCTGCGCGGCGGCTCCCCATCGGGCTCCTTCGCCCCGTCCCGAAGTTCCGGGGCCGGCCTGTTCTCCCTCCTTCCGGAGAGAGAACGGCATCCTTCACCGGCACCGTTTCCGCGCGGCCGGGCCGCAGCGGTTTTTTATTTTAACATAAAATGAACCATTTGACGAGCACAAAATCGGCGTCCCGCCAAGGGGCGCCGCCCCCGAAGGTACCGCCCTCTGGCGGGTTTTTTCTTCACCCGGGCCGCTTCGTCAGCTTGCCCAGGGTTCCCGCCTGCAAAAAAAGCGCCCGGAACCACCTGCAGCGCCTTGCCGCATGTGGTTCCGGACGCAGCTCATCACCTGATCCGGCAGGCGGCCTGCGGCACTCCCCCGTGCTGCGCCGCGCCGTCCACCGTTGGCCCTGTCCGGTTTTTTGCATCCGGCCGGGTCCCTTCACCTCTCCCGTTCCCGGGCACATGCTTCCGGGAGACGGGGCGGTTCGCCTGTCAGGGGATCGTCACCCTGACCACGGTTCCCCCTCCCTCCCGGGGAGAGATCTTCAGTTTTCCCTGGCACATGAGCTCAAGGCGGTGCCGGAGGTTCTTCAGGGCGATATGGGGCTCTCCGTCATCGACCGGCTCAAAATCGGCCCCGTTGTTTTCCACGGTGATTTCACTGCCCGCCTCCATTCTGGCCGTCCGGATGAGGATCCGAAGGGGACCCGCATCCGGGTCCATGCCATGCTTGACGGCGTTTTCCACGATGGGCTGAAGGGTCAGCGGGGGCACCCGGAAATCCGTATGCGCCGTATCGTACTCCACCTGGAGGCCGTCCCCGTACTGCGCCTGCTCCACGGCAAGATACGCGCGCGTATGCTCCAGCTCCTCAGCAAAGGCGATGGGCTTCTCGCTGGCGATGGCCTTGAAGTTCCTGCGGAGGTAGGTGGTAAAGTCCAGCGTGACCTGCTGCGCCAGGTCGGGATCCTGCTTGCAGAGATAGTAGATGGTCGTCATGGTGTTGTAGATGAAGTGGGGACGCATCTGCAGCACCATGATGCTCGTGCGCTGATGGGCAATCTCCCGCTGCATGCGCAGGTCCTGTCCGATCTGGTCCGACAGGATGAGCACAAACATCGAAAGGGCGCTCATGACAACGCCCACGGTGAGCAGATCGTACACGGAGACAAACAGATGGATGAACAGGGCAAGCGTCATGGGGAGCAGCCCGGCGAGGAACGCGCCGAAGGCCCTCTTTGACAGTTTGTGTCTCCTGCGGACCACCCCCGCCAGATTGAACAGCAGCATCGCTTCCAACTGCATGATGACCAGCGAATACAGGTCACCCCGAAGGAACTTGTTTCCCGGCCCGAACGAATACAACCAGTCCGTGAACAGGGACATGTTCATCATGATGAAGAACAGGATCCACAGGGTCCCCACCGAGGCAAGCAGCGCGCTGTTGCGCCAGTCTTCCCCGCAGCAGTGCAGCAGGTACGCGGGCATCAGCAGCACAAGGAACGATGAGAACAAGGTTTCCATGTAAACGATCCCCTTCTGCATCGGCTTCATTTCGGGGCGAAGGTAGCTGAAACCCTCCGCCAGGCAGAAGGCGGCGTACAGCGCCAGGCACAGAAAGTAGATCATGAAAAAGCGCCTGCTCCACCGGTCAATTCCCGGCATGATCGCCGCCGCTCCCAGTCCCAGCAGCGCCAGCATCAGCGAGGCCCCGATCAGGATAACCCCCGATATCAGCTCCATATCGATCATTTCCCCTCACCTCCCCAGAAAAAGGGATACCTGAGATGGCCCAGCTGGCGCAGAACGCCCTCCGCGGTGAGCGGTTTGAGCATGTATCCGCTGGCGCCGGTGTCCCAGGCGTCCATGGCATAATCGCTGTAGGCGGTCAGGTAGACCACATTGGTGCGGGGATGGATCTCCAGCAGCGTGCGGCAAAGCTCGAGCCCGCTCGTTCTGCCCATCTCGATGTCCAGGAAGGCCAGGTCGACCCGGTTCTCCCGCGCGTATTCGACGGCCTCCGAGGGCCGGGTAAAGCCCGTCACCCTGGCGCCGGGCATCACCGACTCGATGACGGGGACCCCTCCGGCAAGGATGGTCCTCCGGTCATCCACCATGATCACATGGGGAGCTTCGTCCCTTTCCGTCCCGGCAAGCAGCAGCGTGCTGACATCCACCCCGAGGCATGCGGCAAGCCGGGACATCGTCGCGGCATCGGGCATTCGGCTGCCGTTTTCCCACCTGGCCACCGTCGAGCGCGTCACATACATCCGCTCCGCCAGGTCCCGCTGCAAAAGCCCCTTCTCCGTTCTCAGCCTTCGCAGGGTCCGCGCAAAAAGAAGGCCCATTCCCTCTGTTCTCCTTTCTCCTTTTCCCCGTTCCCGCCCGGCGTGCGCTTCAGGGCCGGTTTTCCGTCTCTTCCCCTTCTTTTCCGCTTCCCGAGGGTCTCCGGAGGGTGACATTCCGGAACAGCCATTGAGGCAGGCGGGTAAAACCTGCATAATACATACGGCGGCCCTTTTCTTTTCCGGGATCCGGAAAGGAGGGGCCCATGCCTGACCCGCAGGAACGCGCCTTGAATTCCTGCATCAGAAGGGAGAAAAAATATGAAAAGACTGTTTTCCGTACTGACACTCATCTGTCTGACCGCCTTTGTCCTGACCGCAGGAATCGCCGCGCTGGCGGAACCGTCCTCCCCGCAGGACGCACCCGACTATTCCAGGGTGGCCAGCTGGTACCAGGTCCCGGGGATTCTCAAGGACGTGGACACGTTCTTCATCTACCCCACGGAATATATGGGCACCGGCGAGGGCGACCCCGATTACGCCCCGCTTGACAATCCCGACATGCTGGCGGGCGTGCAGTTTGACCACATGGCCCTGGCCAGCGTGTACGAAGGCGACACCAACCTGTTCATCCCGTACTACCGTCAGGCGGGCATGCGGCACGCGGGGGAGGTCGGGAAGAAAACCGGCGATCCGCGCAACGCGTTTGCCTCCCTGCCCTATGAGGACATCACCGCGGCCCTTGACTACTATTTTGAGCACTGCAACAACGGACGTCCGTTCATCCTCGCGGGCCACAGCCAGGGGTCGGGCATCGCGTCCCTCGTGCTGGCGGATTACATGAAGGCGCATCCCGAGTACCTGGAGCGCATGGTCGCGGCCTACCTCATCGGCTTTTCCATCACGAAGGACTACCTTGAGGCCAACCCCCACCTGAAGTTTGCCACCGGCGAGAGCGACACGGGCGTGATCATCAGCTGGAACACTGAGGGCCCGAAGAACGTGGAGGGGAATGTCAGCAACGTGGTGGTCCTGCCCGGGGCCATCAGCATCAACCCGCTCAACTGGAAGCTCGACGAGACCTACGCCCCGGCAGAAGAGAACCTGGGATCGCTGGTGCCCAACCCTGAAACCGGCGCATTGGAGATCGGCGACATCGGCGCGGACGCGCAGGTGGTCCCCGGCCGCGGCGTGATCCTGACTCACACCGGTTTTGAGCCCGTGGGCGGCGACGTCTTCGGCCCGCAGAGCTTCCACAACGGCGACTACATCTTCTTCTACAACAATCTGAAGGAAAACGTGGCCAGGCGCATCGCAGCCTGGAAGGCGGGAAAATAACGCCCCCCGCCGCGTCCCCTTCATGCGCCGCAGCGCATTTTGAGAACCCCTTTGAATCTCCCCGGCCCTTTGCGCGGGGAGATCAAAGGGGTTTTCTTTGTTCCTGCATCCGTTTCCCCGCGCATCGGCCGCGACCGGCGCGGCGGGGAGGGTTTCCCCTCCGCCGCCCGCGGAAAAACGCCGCTCCCTTCCCGTCAGTCCGGCTCCGCCCCGCGCCATTTGAGAAGTTCCTCAATGCGCAGCGGCTTCGCGTAATAATACCCCTGGAAGCTCTCGACCTGGTAGTCCTTCAGAATATCGCGCATTTTCCCCGTCTCAACGCCTTCAATGCAGACTTTTGCGCCGAAGATGGATGCGAGATCCGCGATGGTCCTGACGATCCTCCTGTCGGAATCCTTTTTCTCCACCGCAGTGACGAAGCTGCGGTCGATTTTGATGATGTTGACGGGAATCTCCTTCAGGATGGAAATGGAGGAAAAGCCCGTTCCAAAGTCATCCAGCGCAATCAGGATGCCCCTGGACTTGAGATTCGCCACCACATTTTTGAGCAGCTCCAGATTCAGCAGCCTGCACCGCTCCGTCACCTCGAGGCACAGGTGTTCCGGAGGATAGTCAAGCTCTTCCAGGATCCCCGCCACCATGTCCACAAAATCCGGCTTTTCAAGCTGAGTATAGGACAGGTTGACATTCATCACAAAATCGGGATAGTCCTG
Source organism: uncultured Eubacteriales bacterium (assembly GCA_900313545.1). The sequence goes on from OMRS01000006.1 coordinate 8,608, forward strand.
CAGCACCCGCCGGGCGGCAATGACCGCTTCCCTCAGGATCCATCTTCCAAGAAGGGGGAACAGCGGGTCCGACTCCAGGACCGGGACAAACTGGTCCGGCTGCACTCTGCCAAAGGTGCCGTTCTCCCAGCGCAGCAGGGCCTCCGCGCCGATCATCTGCTCTGTATTGGCGTCCACCACCGGCTGATACAGCAGATAGAAGCCCTCATACCCCTGCATAATGGAGGCGCGGATCGCGTGGAGCTGCTCCAGCCGCCGGTGGTTTTCCGCATTCAGGTCGTTGTGGAATTCAACCAGGTTGCCCTGCTGGCGGCGCTTGGATTCCTCGTCGGCATAATTGAGGCAGGAATAGATCGTCTGGGAATCGATGTCAAAGCTGTCCACCCGCAGCGCCCCGCCGTGCAGCTCCAGCATGATCTTCTTGTTATCCACCTGGAATTCCCCGCGCAGATACGCCTGGAAGAGGCGGTAGCTCTCCTCCAGCACCGGGACGGGCAGCGTGCCGCTGATCAGCGCATACTTCGTCCCGTCGATCCTGTAGACCTGTCCCTTGTTTCCGGCAAGCTCCAGGGCCTTTCTGGCGTAGAACTGCAGCACCCGGTTCCCGTAATGGTACCCGTACATCTCGTTGATCTCGTGGAAGTGCCGGATCCCGAAGAGCATCACGCTGCAGCACGCCTTCCGGTTGAGATAGCTGTCAAGGTCCTCGAAGAAGCCGTACTGGTTCTTGAGCCCCGTGAGGGTGTCGATATGCCCCTGGCTGCTGTGATTGCGGATGGCGCCGGCAAAATAGTCCGGCTCACCGGAGGGGTCCCGGACCACGGTGCCGCGGCAGGTGCACACATCGTATTCCCCCGTGGCGCGGCGCGCCCTGTACTGCATGTCGTGTCCCGCCAGGTTCCCGGAAAAGATCTCGTCGATGCCCCTGTGGTAGGCCTCCCGGTCCTCCGGATGGATGTGGTCCTCCCAGATGTCGCCCGCGCCGTACATGTACTCGGAGGGCAGGCCGTAGATGTCCACCGCATTCTTGGACCAGCGCGAGAAATCATACTTCATGTCGCACACGAACACGTAGGTTCCTTCTGCAACCACCTCAAACGACCTGAACAGGCCGTCCAGCAGGAAGCGCCTCTCATCCGTAATGAAGCGGATGCTGCTCCCCTCCTTGAAGGAACGGCTCTCCTGCAGCTGCTTGCGCTCCTTCAGGTACGTCTTGTTCTCATACATCTGGCTGTCAGCGCGGTTGAACACTTCCTCCACCAGATGGTCCTCATCCGGCAGATACTCCGCCTGGCCGGCGGCCAGGACGGGCCCGTCGCCCATGCGGATATTCTCCTCCACCTGCCGGCGCAGGACGGAAAGCAGTCTTGTCCGGTCCACGTAGTCCTCTCCCGTGAGCACCACCACAAACTCGTCGCCCCCGATCCGGTACACCGGGCTGTGGGCGAAGGACCGGCAGATCAGCATGCAGGCATCCCTGATGTACTGATCCCCCGCCTTGTGCCCCTGCGTGTCGTTGATGACCTTGAGGCCGTTGATATCGCACACCACGACGCCAAAGGAGGCATTCCCCTCATCGATCTGCTTCTGGAGCTCATCCTCCATCTCGTGGTAGGCGGTTTTGTTCTTCGTGTGCGTCAGCTCATCCCGGCGGGCCATGAGGTTGGCCAGGGAGAGGGCCGCCAGGTGCTCCTGTTCCCTGCGGACCTCCTCCTCGCGGTTCTCAACGCAGATGATGAAGTGGCTGCGGTCAGAGGAATACGTCGCCGACATGCGCGTGTACTGGGTCATATTGCCGTCGATCACCATGCGGTAGTCCGAGATCACCTGCCGCCGGTCCTCAAGCTGGGAGATCAGCCGGTCCCTGTCGAGAAAGAGCTTGACCCGCTCGAGGTCCTCGGAATAGATCAGCCAGTTCGCGTTATTCCTGGCGGTTTCAAAGAAACGATCGCCTTCCTCCTGAATTTTGAGCTTGCCGGACTGCTTTCGGGCGGAGAGCTCGACGTAATGCTCACTGTCGCAGTCAATGTAATAGATCATGTCATAATGATCCGCCAGGCGCTCCGCAATCTGGGTAAAGGTCACGCTCTTTTTCTGGTCCTCCTCCAGCGCGAGGCTGGCCTGAACCTCCGCGTCGATCTTCTTGATGCAGACGATGATGTGCTTTGCGTCCCTGGACAGGATCTCCGTGTGGCGGATGTGCCGGACCTGGCCGTCCACCACGAGCCGCCAGTTCATCGAGAAGGAGTTCCCCTGCTTCAGATTGTTCAGCATCACGTCCTTATAGTGAAGGTGGAGGGCCTTGCCCTGGTCATCGGGATGGACATACCTGCGTATGCTTCTGCGGCTCTCCGCAAAAAAGTCGTTCCCGGTGGCCGGCACGTTCAGCCGCTTGTATTCGTCCGTTGAAGCGATTTCGACATAGGTGCCGGTCTCGATGTCGATGTAGTACAGCGTGTCGTACTGTTCCGCCAGGCTGGCGGTGATCTGGTCGTAGATTTCCCTCTGGCGCGCAATCTCCTGGCCGATCTTCTGCTGCCTGACCTTTGCGTCCACGTCGCTCAGTCCGACAATCAGCCGGGAGCCTGCCCCCGACGTCTCCATGACGGCGTTCAGCTGCACATAGACGGGCGTGCCGTCCTTCAGGATGCGGTAGTCCAGGGTGTAGATCCCCTTGCGCCTGATTTCGTCCATGATCTGCTCCCGGGAGAGGGACGACATCACCCGCTCCCTGTCCTCGGGGTGGCAGAAGCTCCGGGTCGCTTCGCGAAGGGCGGCAAAGAAATCCTCCCCCTCCTTCGCCTGGTCAAAGCTTTCCTCATAACCGTCGGTGGCGCTGAATTCCCGGTAATGCCCGGTCTTCGGGTCCACCACATAGGTACACAGGTAGTTTCCGGTGATGTCATTGAGACGGGCGTAGACGGCGCTGGCATCCCGGGCCTGCTCATAGGCCGCCCGCGCAAAGTCCCTTTCCCTGCGGATGCGGACCGCCTCCGTCACGTCCTGGCACAGCCCGAGCAGGCACCGCCTTCCGGTATTGTCGATGAATTTGAGCTTCGTCGTCTGGAACTGCCTCCGCCGTCCCGCCGCGTCCGGAACATCCTCGAAGAAAATATAGGGGCCGTCCATCTCCAGCGCCTTTTTATCGTCCTCGACAAAATGCCTCGCCGTCTCCGGGTCAAAGATTTCGCCGTCGCTCAGTCCGACCACCTCTTCAGGCGCCGTTTTGACGGCATACTCCGCAAAGGCCTGGTTGCAGGCCAGGTACCTGCCGGTGGTCACATCCTTGGAAAAGGTCATCGCCGGCATATGGGTCAGCAGCGCCGAAACGGAGTCCTGCAGCTCGGCGATCTTCCGGGCGGCGCTCGCCTCCTTCCGGAGCTGCTCGTTTTCCCTGCGCAGACTGTCGTATTCCACGGAAAGCGCCGCCATCCTCGGCCCCTCTACGGACAGGATGACGATGGCCACCGCGGTGGAACGCGTGACCGGATTGGTGGACACATACCGTACGAAGGAATGGACGAGGCTGCCGTCCTCGACTTTCTCGTCGATGAACATCCGGCTGCGCTGCCTGCAGCATTCCAGAATCCTCTTCATGATGTCGGAGTGGTGCCCGGTTTGGGGTATGGGAATCCGCATTTCATCGTCGAAACGGTCCATTGCCCCCACACCGCTTAAAAAGAGGCGGAACGGCCGGTTTGAGCGCATAAACCTCAGGCTCTCCATGTCCGCATCGAGCTCGATGATCCCCATCGGGACCGTATCGTAGGTGTTCTGCAGGACGTTTCTGTCCCCGCTGGCCATGAAGGATGCATCAAAAAGGTTGACCCTTCCGACGGTGTCGAAATATTCCGCCTCCGCCGGATTTTCCAGCCCGATCTGGATGTTCTTTTCATAACGCTCCAGAATCGTCTTCAGCGGGACGGGTCTCAGGAAATAATACCCCTGCAGCTTTGAACAGCCGATGGTCTGCAGGAAGCGGACCTGCTCCTCCGTCTCCACGCCCTCGCAGACGGTATCCACCCCCAGGGCGGTCGCCATCTTCATCATCTCAGTCAGGATGATCCTGCCGCTGTCGCCGTCCTCCAGCTTGCGCAGGAAGCTCATGTCAAACTTGATCAGGTCAAACTGAATGCTGTGCAGCACATCCAGGGAGGAGTAGCCGCTGCCAAAGTCATCCATCCAGACGGAAAAGCCCAGGCTCCGGAAGCGCTCGACCTGTTCCCGTATGAATTCAAAGTCCTGGCCGATGATGCTCTCCGTAATCTCAATCGTCAGTTTGCTGCGGCTGATTCCGGATTCGTCCACCCGCTTGCGGATTTCCTCCACTATGTCACAGGCGTCAAAGTCGGACCTGGAAAGGTTGATGGACTGGGGAACGATGTACAGTCCCGCCGCCTCCAGCTTCCTGATTTTGATCAGCACCTGCCCCAGCACATACAGGTCCAGCTTGTAGATCAGCCCCGCGTTTTCCAGCGTCGGGATAAATTCGTCGGGAGACAGGAAGCCCTCGACGGGATCGATCCACCTGGCCAGCGCCTCTTCTTCGCACACCTTTCCGCTCACGGCCCTGACAATCGGCTGATAATAGACCTGGATCCACCTTTCGGACATCGCCCGGTCAAGATGGGACAGGATATGCTGGCGGCGCGCGATGGCATGGTGCATCTCACTGCTGTAGTATCTGAAGCAGGAGGTGTCCGATTTTGCAAGGGCGTCACAGGCGTCCTTGGCCCGGTCACACGCCGTGCTCATGGCGACGTCCTCAATGTGGAAGGAATAGATGCCCACCCTGGCCGGCAGCGAGTTCCCGCCGTTGAGCGCCCGGATCTCCCCGAAAACCCGGCGGAGCTTCTCCTCCAGTCCGTCTTCCTCTGCGAACACGGCAAATCTGTCGGCGCTGATGTGACAGCAGTTCTCATTGTCAAAGGCCCGCTCCAGAACCAGAGCGACTCCCTTGAGCAGCTTGTCCCCCTCCGTGAAGCCGCGGGTCTCGTTATACGCCTTCATCCCGTTGAGGTCGATGTACAGCATGGCCGCGTTTTTGTTCTGAGCTTCCAGGGCTTCCTTCCCGGATTCTGCCATCGCGAAGAAATGGGTCATATTGGGCAGCCGGGTCAGGGTGTCATAGTAATTCGCCTTGAGGAAATTCTCTTCGCGCAGCGCGCTGTTGAACACCGCTTTGAGGGAGTCCGCCTTCGTCTTCTCTTCCTCGGTGTATTCTCCCTCATCCGTATACCACACATAGGCAAGCCGGACCCCCGTATCCGTATAGACATGCTTCCCGATGGCATGAATGATGCGGCAGTCCTGCCCCTGGTCCATTTTCGAGCGGAAGACCACATCATACGGGGCGTCCTCCACGGCAAAGCGATGGACCGCGTCGGCAACCCTGGCGGTATCATCCGGATGGGTATTGTTCAGTGAGTTCTGATTGGAAACCTGATAGGCCTTCGCTCTGTCCGAGTAGCCGAAGATCTCACAGAAGCCATCCGACAGCGCAAGCGTATAAACATGCCGGTCCACATACTGGTAGACCGCCAGGGGCGTTGGCTGCTTTTCAAGAGTCATGAGCTCCGCATCGCTGAACTGATATTTTTCCATCCGCGGGCCTCCCTGTTCATATTTGCAGAAAGTGTATCGGCTTGGTTCCCTGTGGTGATCCGCGCAGGCCGCGGGGCATTTTCCGGCGGGGCCCCGTTTTCCCTGCCCGTCCGGCCTTCTGCCGGCGCAGGCTTCCGGCAAAATGCCGGCAGGTCACTCGGGAAGGCGCGGCTGCTGTTCCCTCCGCCGATTAGCGGCGCTCACCCGAGGGTCCCCTGCAGGGCAGCCGGGCGGACAAAAGCCGTCTTTTTCAGGTCCCGTCCGGATTTCCTGAAGAAAACCCGGCTTGTCCCTCCGCGTCCGGGGAAAGGTGCCCCTGCCGCTCATGTTCCGGGGCGTCCGGGCCTGTTTCCCAGGGTCTTTGCCGCTTCTTTGCCTCCGGGCACAGATCAGCCAATAGCGTTATAAGACTATCACGAATTTACAGCAAATTCAACCCCAGTTTGAAATTTGCCGGGGCAGCTCCGCGATGGCCATGCCGGCCAGGAATCC
>OMRS01000109.1 GCA_900313545.1 uncultured Eubacteriales bacterium
TCGCCTTTCTTATTGAAGTTGCAGCTGATATACTCGAAATCGGCTTTCTTTACAAGTTCAAAGAATCTCTCCATGCCGTAGTCAAACTCATGGTTGCCTGGGATAGCGATATCATATCCCACCGCGTTCATGAGGTTGATAATGGCCTCACCTTCAGACAGTGTGCCGACCGGCTCGCCCTGGATGGCATCACCATCGTCCACGAGCAGCACATGATTCTTCTCGGCCAGACTCTCCTTGATCTCATAAAGTCCGGCATATCCCCAGCCCTGGGAAATGCCGCAGTGAACATCGCTGGTATACAGAATCACCAAATCCTTCTCCAGCGCAGGGGCAGCTTCCTCGGCGAAAGCAGAGATACTGAAAATCAGGCACAGTACGAGGAATACGCTAAACCATTTTTTCATGCTCATTCTCCTTTCATAATATAGCTTTAGTTAAATACCGGGCCACCTCCCGGCAAACTAAACGAATCTGAAAAGCCCCCTTCTATTTGAAGCGAAACCCGAATCATTTGAGAAGGCTACCCCCTGGACTTCTATACATTAGTATACACAAAACGAACGTGTTGAATCAAGTGTTTATTTCTTTTCCCGGCAAATATATCGTCAATCTTGACAATATCTGTACATGAAAAGCCGGAGTTCAGATGTGCATTGCCCATCTCGGGTCCCGTTCCGTCATCGTGCAATGACCGGTTTTCTGTCTGCCGCCATCCGGTTTGGGAATGCTCAGCCTTTATTTCGACATCATTCCCTCCGCCGCCTGATCATCAGTCCTGTTATCTTCCTCGCTTTCCTTTGCCGGACTGATTTCAGGTCAGGGTAAAACGGATTGAAGACCATCTGCCTCACCAGCCCGGCGCCACACAGACGCATGAGCGTTCCAATCCCGGCCGGTCTGCAACTCATCAATTCGTCAAACTGAACAAAACCCCGGCGCATCCCGCAAATGATTCCGATCGGAATCCCGGGCAGTCGTTTTCAAGGCACCACCCGGGTAGAATCCCCTGACCCGCAGCACTGTGCCGCTTTCATACAGATGAACATGCCGGGCGCCATGAATACAGTGCCGGCAGGCCCCGGCAATTTCCTGTCGGAGAGGATGGTTCTGCGCCACGGCGTCAGAGAGTTGGACATGTGAACATCACGCTTCTCCTGTCGCCCCCCCGCTCCTTTCCCCCGGAGGAGCCTTCCTCCTGCTGCTGTTTTTGCTTCGCAGACCGCTTTCTCCCGGGGAAACAGATTAAAATATCCCCCTTTTCTTCATTTGAAAACAAAGGGACATCGTCCGCGAAGGCCGGCCTGAAAACCGACTACAAATACTACCGGGAGATCCTCAAGGAATTCATCGCCAAGGACCCGCAGCGGGAAATCTATCTGGCCGCGGGGTGGGTCCAGAATGAGGAAAAGGATTGACGTCACGCTGAACATTTCCATGGCGGAAAAGCGCGTGTATCCCAAGTTTATTTCGGAAAAGGATCGTATCCTTATGGTACATTCCAATCTTTTTCAGGAAGACGACGACGTTTCCTTTCTGACGGCACTTGCAGAGATGTCTTGTATCTGCATATCTGAGGGGGGCACAACCCGTTTTCCATTTTCTCGGCAGAATCATTAAATCCGCATATATTTGCCGGATTCAGGCTCATTTATCGTGCGTCTGAACACCGATGGTCCCATGAGGGGATTCGGATGCCCTTCTGTTTGTCAGGGGTGTTTGAGTTCCACGCTTCAGACCCCTCGTAAAATACGGTTTAGTGTCCGGCACCACCTGTACCGGCACCGGATGTTCCGGATGCAGGATGCCTGTCGCGCCCTCTTTGATCATCTCCGCCATGCGGTCGTGATCATCGACGTCCACGACTTTCAGGGAAGCCCCAAGACACGCGACCTGCGCTTTTTCAAAGGATTTCCCGCAGGTCATGTTCCGATCCGCCAAGTCCCCGTCATCTCCGCTTCCCCAGGCGGTGACCGTGTCCGGCCCTGCCGCCAAGCCTTTTGAAGCGGCAGAGGAATCCCTTCACCTTCATGTCCTTCATGTCCGTCACGCTCTGTCCGGGCATGGTCTGCACGGCGCTTTCCCGTGTTTCCTCCGGGACAGCGGCGCAATCCCCGGCCCGGTCAGCCCCTGCCCTGACCGTCCTCCGTCTTCCCTTTTCTGAATTCCAGCAGCAGCTCATTGTGCCCGTCCCTTCGCTCATAGTTCATGAGGGAGGCCTTGCGGCGGATGATGCCCAGGCCCATGCCGCCCCGGTCCAGCTCTTCAAACGGGACGGACACCTCCACGGACACCCCCGTCGGATCAAAGGGAATGCCGTCATCAAGGAAGCCCATGCGAAGAACATCCTCGTCATCCGCGATAGAATAATACAGGCTTCCCGCGCCGGAATAGGCAACCACATTGTTGATCCACTCATCGCAGGCCAGCAGTGCCCGGCGGGTCAAAGGGGTATTTCCCAAAGAGGCGAGCACGGTCCTGCGCACGACATCAAAGGCCTCCAGCCGCACCGGAACCTGCTGCCACTCCTTCTTTTGTTCCATCATGTGTCCTCCATGCTCTTTTGCCCTGGTACGCCATCCGTCTTTCAGAGGGACAACCATGACCATTATAGGAACGACGGTGCAACTTTTCCACCCGAAATTTATTCAGCATGCCCCGCCCTCCTCTTTCCCGAAGGGATTCCCGCATGTCCCTTCCTCCGAACGGGAGCTCCCCGTCTTTTTCGTGCCTCCGTCTCAAAGTACCCGCCCCCTTTCACCTTTCACCGGGAACA
>OMRS01000259.1 GCA_900313545.1 uncultured Eubacteriales bacterium
ACGGGGTCAGGCAGGCTGATCAGCTGGTCAATTCCTGCACACACATCCTGCAGTTTTCCTTCATCAAAACGCAGCCTTTTGCGCACCGGTACCGGAACGTCCGTCTGCTGCGCCCGCTCAAGGTCTTTCCGGTTGGCCTCGAAGATTGCCTCGCGCTTTGCAAGAAGCGCCTCCTTCACTGCTGCCAGCGCCTGATTTCTCTGTTCACATGAAGCTGCCGCCAGCATGGGCGCAGCCATCTTCATTTTTCCTGTGATCTCCCTGATCGTCATAACAAAAACCTCCGATCTGATCCATCCGCATTTTTGCCATTTTATCATACCTTCCGCAGTTTGAGAAGCGTTTGGCGGCGGTTCGATGAATGCCGGTCCGGACTAAGACCCCATCGAATTCAAAAAAATGCTTGACAGAATTATTAGATTGCATATAATTAAATTGTAAACAATCTAATTAACGCATCAAACGCAGTACATTCTGGAGAAAGGAGCCGGAATATGAGTTTTTATGATCATACCGTAAAAGATATGCAGGGCAATCCTGTCAGTCTTCGCACTTATGAAGGAAAAGTGCTTCTGATCGTCAACACCGCTACCGGGTGCGGCTTTACCCCTCAGTACGAAGGGCTTGAAAAACTGTATAAAACCTACGCACAGCAGGGTTTTGAGATCCTGGATTTTCCCTGCAACCAGTTCGGCAGCCAGGCTCCCGGATCCAACGAAGAGATCCATCAGTTCTGCACCCTCAAGTACGATGTGAGCTTCCCGCAGTTTTCCAAGATCGATGTAAACGGTCCGAACGAGGATCCGCTTTACACTTACCTCAAGGAGCAGAAAAAGGGAATGCTGGGAAATGCCATCAAATGGAATTTCACCAAATTCCTGGTTGACCGCAGCGGAAAGGTCGTCGGACGTTTTGCTCCGACAGATACCCCTGAGAAACTGGAAGCAAAGATCAAGGCGATCCTGTAAAGATACCTTCGTTTTCTGTATCGCGCAGGGGCGGCCGCCAAAGCCGCGCAGCAGGCAGCCTGTCTGCTACTATGAACCAAAGGAGTGATGAAGATGCCGGCAAAGACCGATTATCAATCTTTAAGACTTGAAAACCAGCTTTGTTTTCCTCTCTACGCATGTGCAAAGGAAGTGGTCCGTCATTATAAGCCCAGTCTCGATAAGCTTGACCTGACCTACACGCAGTACATTGCCATGATGGTACTCTGGGAAGAAAAGAGCCTCAACGTCAAGGAACTCGGAAGCCGGCTCTTTCTTGACTCGGGCACGCTCACTCCTCTGCTCAAAAAACTGGAGCAGAAGGGTTATCTCACCCGTCACCGCTGTGAGGAGGATGAGCGCAGCCTGATCATTTCAGTCACCGAGGAAGGCATGGAACTGCGGGAACGTGCCCTGGAAGTTCCAGAGCAGATTGCCAAGTGCATCTGCCTGGATCCGGAAGAAGCGATGCTGCTTTATAAGGTCCTCTATAAGATCCTGCACAGCATGTCCGCTGCGGATGCCCAGGCGGCCGGCTGAAAAGCAAAGCATGCATCTCTCACAACAGAACCTGACAAACCAAACATACAAAGCAATCCAAAAGGAGGATTATCTCATGGCAGCAAAAGAAGTAACCAGCGCAACATTCGAAGAAGAAGTATTAAAGTCCGATATTCCGGTTCTTGTCGATTTCTGGGCAACCTGGTGCGGTCCCTGCAAGATGCTCTCCCCCATCGTATCTCAGGTCGCAGATGAGGCGGAAGGCTTCAAGGTCTGCGCTCTGGATGTTGACCAGGCACAGGACATTGCAATGAAGTACCAGGTCAGCGCCATTCCTACCCTTCTGGTCTTCCAGGACGGCGAGGTCGTCAACCGCAGCGTCGGCTTTATCCAGAAACCCCAGATCCTGGATCTGCTGAAATTCTGAGGATCCTCAGCAAATGACAGCTGCTGGCATTTTGATAGAAGCAGTCCCCGTTTCAAAGAAAGGAAATCATCCGCATTGAGTATTTATGATTTTCAGTTAAAAGATAACAAAGGAAACCTTACGGATCTGCAGGCGTTCAAGGATAAAGTGCTCCTGATCGTCAATACCGCAACGGAGTGCGGTTTTACCCCGCAGTATGAGCAGCTTCAGACCCTCTACAGCGCCCATGAGCAGGATGGATTTGCTGTTCTGGATTTCCCCTGTGACCAGTTCGGTCATCAGGCACCCGGAACCGACCAGGAGATCGCGACCTTCTGCTCCTCCCGCTTCGGCTGCAATTTCCCCCTTTTCGCCAAGATCGATGTAAACGGGGAGAACGAAGAACCCCTCTTCACCTTCCTCAAAGGCGAACAGGGATTCAAGGGATTTGATACTTCTGATAAGACCGGCGCTTTCATGGCAGATATGCTCTCGAAGATGGATCCTAACTACGCTTCCAAGAGCGATATCAAGTGGAATTTCACCAAGTTCCTGGTTGACCGCAGCGGAAAGGTCGTCGCCCGTTTCGAGCCGACTGAAAGTATGGATCTGGTCCGTGCAAAGGTTGAAGAACTGCTTTGATCAGGATCTGATCCCCCTGTCCGCTAAGTGCAGGAGCCGGCAGATCTTCGACATCACACAAAAAACGCGGCCTGTCTTTCAGGCCGCGTGTCCTTTTCCGCCTTTTCCGGCGCGCTCTTCCGCTGCTGCATATTCCCGCAGCAGCTTTTTTTGTTCCTCAGTGACGTGCGAAGGTACCTCAATCTGTACTACAATGTACTGGTCTCCCTTGCGCTGCGGATTGCCTTCCGGCGCGATTCCTTTCCCTTTCAGGCGGATCCGGCTTCCCGACTGGGTTCCGGCCGGGATCCGGCAGATGACATTTCCGTACAGAGTGGGCACTTGTGCTTCTCCGCCAAGAACGGCTGTTGTAAAGGGGATGCGCACTGTTACATAAACGTCCTGTCCCTTCCGTTCATATCCGGTTTTTTCCTGAACATGTACCAGAAGGTAAAGATCCCCTGCCGCAGCGCCTGCGCCTGCAGATTGTCCCCTGCCTTTGAGACGGATCTTTTTTCCATCCTCAATCCCGGCCGGGATGCGGACGCTCAGCGTCGATGTCTTTCCGGCGGTGTCCCGCAAAGTGATCTGTTTTTCGCATCCAAGCGCTGCCTCCTCAAAGCTGACGGTGATCTGAGCCTGAAGATCTTCTCCCTTCATGGGCGCGCGGTTCCCGCCGTACTCATAAGCTCCGCTGCGGCTTCCTGCCGGTCCATAGGCTCCGTTCCTGCCGCCCGCCCGTTCGTAGGCACCTCCTCCCCCATGGAAGAGATTTTTCAGGATGTCATCCATATCGGCGCCGTCGAAATGTACCTCCTGCCAGCTGCCGTTCCCAAAGCCATTTCCAAAACCTGATCCATGAAACGTCCCGGCTGCGCCGGCTCCGGATGCGAAGGGATTGCCATACCCCGCAAAAGGTCCGCCGCTGTGCGGTCCGCCCATACCGCCTGCATACCGCTGATATGCTTCGTAGGCTTCCGGGTCAAAACCTTCCTGAAAAGCCGCTTTCCCGTATTTATCGTAAAGAGCGCGTTTTTTTTCATCTCCAAGGATCGCGTAAGCCGCGTTGATCTCCTTGAATTTCTGTTCTGCCGTCTTGTCACCCTGATTGGTATCGGGATGATACTTCTTGGCAAGCTTGCGGAAAGCACGGCGGATCGTTTTTTCGTCCGCCTTTTTATCGACTCCCAAAATCGTATAATAATCCTGATCCGGCATACGC
>OMRS01000122.1 GCA_900313545.1 uncultured Eubacteriales bacterium
ATGTCCTTTGCGGGCCGGCAGCGCCGCTTTGGCGGAGTGTAAGGAGGATTCATGAAGAAACGACTGTTGACCGCTGCGGTGGGGATCCCCCTGGTGGTGGTGCTGCTGCTGGTTCGGGGATGGGCCGTTGAACTGGCGGTGACCCTGCTGACGCTCATCGCTCAGGTGGAATGCTACAACGCCCTGCGTGCCGCCGGCCACAAGGTCTTTCCCTGGGGTGGCTATGCGGCGGCGGTGGGCATGTTCCCCCTGTCCCAGCTGACCGGCAAGATGGACCCGTTGCTGCTGGTTCTGGCGGCCATGGGGCTGACCCTCACGGGGATCGTCCTGCGCAGCAAGCCCTCCTTCCTGGATGCGGCGACCTCCCTGTATCCGCTTTATGCCAGCCTTCTGCCCATGTCCATGATCACCATGATGATCAACAGCCACTACGGGCGGGTTTCGGGGCTGTCCCTGGTGACCATGGGCATTGTCATCGGGTTCGCAGGGGACGCAATGGCATACTTCGGCGGGCGCCGCTTCGGCCGTCACCTGCTCTGTCCGGAGCTGAGCCCCAAGAAGACCGTGGAGGGCAGCGTGTTTTATTTTGCGGGCAGCATCCTTTCGGCCCAGCTGCTGCGTCTGCTGATCGTTCACGGCTTCGGACACCCCATGCCCGGGGTGCCGGCCACGCTGCTGCTGGGTCTGCTGGGCGGCTTTGCAGGCCAGATCGGGGACCTGAGCGCATCGCTGCTCAAGCGATACAGTGGCATCAAGGACTACGGATCCATCTTTCCGGGCCATGGCGGGGTCATGGACCGCTTTGACAGCGTGATCTTCGTGATGATCGTCATGTACTGCTATACCCTGGTCTTATAATTTTCCGGCGCATCGCGGCGCCGCCGACAGGGGAAGCCCTGTCTTTTATTTTTTGCAGAATGAGGTGTTCCATATGAAACGAATCGCCCTGCTGGGGAGCACCGGCTCCATCGGCACCCAGGCGCTGGATGTCATTTCCCGGCATCCGGAACGCTTTTGTGTCACGGCCCTGGCGGCCCATTCCTCCTCGGAAAAGCTCTTTGAACAGGTCCGTCGCTTCCGTCCGGCCATCGCGGCCCTGACCGTGGAACCGGAATCCATCCCGGAGGACCTGCGCGGGGTGCAGTGGTTCTTCGGCGAGTCTGCGCTCCTCGACGTGGTGCATGCTGCCGAATGCGACAACGTGCTGGTGAGCGTGGTGGGCATCGTGGGCCTGTCCGCCGTGATGGCCGCCCTTGAGCGGGGCGTGCAGGTGCTCCTGGCCAACAAGGAGCCCCTGGTGGCCGGCGGCGAACTGGTGATGGCCAGGGTGCGGGAAAAGAACCTGCCGCTCATGCCCATTGACAGCGAACACAGCGCCATCTTCCAGTGCCTGCAGGGGGCCGGCCCCAACCGGCCCGAGCGCCTGATCCTCACCGCCAGCGGCGGTCCCTTCCGCACCTGGAAGAAGGAGGAGATCGAACGGGCCAGCCGGGAGCAGGCCCTCCGGCACCCCAACTGGGTCATGGGCCACAAGATCACCATCGATTCCGCGTCCATGCTCAACAAGGCCCTGGAGGTGATCGAGGCCCGGTGGCTGTTTGACATGGATGCGGACCACATCGACGTGCTCATCCATCCCCAGAGCATCATCCACTCCATGATCCGCTATACGGACGGGGCCCTCATCGCCCAGCTGGGCACCCCGGACATGCGCCTGCCCATTCTGTATGCCATGAGCTGGCCTGAGCGCCTGGACTTCGGCGCGGCGCCGCTGGACCTGACGCAGGTGGCGGGACTGACCTTTGAACATCCGGATACCGACCGCTTCCCGGGCCTGGCCCTGGGGTACGAGGCCCTGCGCGCGGGCGGGATTCTCCCCGCGGTGCTCAACGGGGCCAACGAGGTGGCGGTGGCCGCGTTCCTGAAGGATGAGATCCGCTTTGGCGGCATTGCCCGGCTGGTCGCACAGACCATGGAGCGCATCCCCAATGCCCAGGCGCCGGGCCTGGAGGAGATCTTTGAGGCGGACCGGCAGGCCCGGCGCGTTGCCCGGGAACTGCTCGCTTCCGGACGCTTTGCATAAGGCGGGGGAAGGAATCCGCGAAGTCACATCACCGAATACGGGAGGAAAGAATGTACGTACTTGTTGCCCTGCTGCTGCTGAGCCTGCTCATCGTGGTCCATGAAGGGGGACACTACATGGCGGCCCGGCTGTGCGGCATTGAGGTCCGGGAGTTTTCCCTGGGCATGGGGCCGCTGCTGCTCAAGCGCATCAACCGGAACGGAACCCAGTTTTCCCTTCGCCCGATTCCCATCGGCGGCTACTGCGCCTTTTACGGGGAGGACGAGGAGACGGATGATCCCCGGGGCTTCAACCATCAGCCGGTCTGGAAGAGGGCGGTGACCGTGGCCAGCGGCCCCCTCATGAACTTTGTCCTGGCCATTGTGGCCGTCGTGCTGTACCTGAGCCTGGTGGGCGTTCCGGCGGCGGTCAACCGGGTGGATACCGTGGAACCTCCCGCCCGGAGCGCCGGGCTTCTGCCGGGGGATGAAATCATGTCCGTGAACGGGAAGTCCCTGTCGGAGGTCATCGAGATCTCCCAGGCGATCTCCGAAAGCGACGGGCAGGCCGTCCGCCTCACCGTGCGGCGCGGCGGGGAGAATGTGGACCTGACGCTCACGCCCTTTTTTGACCAGGAGCTCTCGCGCTG
>OMRS01000124.1 GCA_900313545.1 uncultured Eubacteriales bacterium
CAGCGCCGATGGTACTTGGCTGGAGACGGCCCGGGAGAGTAGGACGTTGCCGGATCCCACACAAACCCCTGCAGAAATGCAGGGGTTGTTTTTTCGTCTTCTTTTTGCGAACGCCCGGTTTCGTCTTCGGGTTTCCTGTGAATGGAAGGCGATATCCCGGATGTCCAAACCGTCAGATGTGATTTATTTCATTGCCTTGACACGATAAAGGGGATGGGATAAGATAACCTTCAGAATTGCATTATTATTGAAGGTTTTTTTGCCTGGAAGGAAGGAAATAACAGATGGTTCGCTGTATTGTTGGCTCGAACTGGGGCGATGAGGGAAAGGGAAAAATCACCGATCTTCTAGCTGTGGATGCAGATATTGTTGTCCGTTTTCAGGGTGGTGCCAATGCAGGTCACACGATAATCAACGAATATGGCAGGTTTGCGCTTCACCTGCTTCCCAGCGGGATCTGCAATCCCAGAGTCGTCAATGTGCTGGGCCCCGGAGTTGCCTTTGATATCGAGGCGTTTCTTCATGAACTGGATGAGGTGCTTGCACTTGGCGTGCCGGCGCCCAGAATCATGATTTCAGAGCGTGCTCAGGTGCTGATGCCCTACCATATCCAAATGGACTGTTACGAAGAAGAGCGGCTTGGAAAGAATTCCTTCGGCTCCACCAAATCCGGCATCGCACCTTTCTACGGGGATAAATTTCAGAAGATCGGCATTCAGGTGTGTCAGCTGTATGATCCCCGGATACTGGAGGAAAAGGTCCTGCATGCGCTGGATATCAAGAATGCGCTCTTTACGGGGCTGTATCACAAGGACCCTGTGGATCCTCAGGCGCTGATTGCACATCTGCGGGAACTGGCGGAGAAAATCCGTCCGTATGTGGCGGACACCAACGCGTATCTGCTCCAGGCGGTGAAAGAAGACAGGAATATTCTTCTGGAAGGCCAGCTGGGAACCCTCAGGGATCCGGATCATGGCATCTATCCGATGGTGACATCCTCTTCCCCTCTGGCAGGCTATGCGCCGGTTGGGGCCGGTATTCCCGTATGGTCCATCAAAGAGATTATTGCAGTTACGAAGGCATATTCCTCCTGCGTCGGTGCAGGTCCCTTTACCACGGAACTTTTCGGGGACGAAGCCGAGGAACTGCGCCGCAGGGGCGGAGACCATGGCGAGTATGGCGCCAAGACCGGCCGTCCCCGTCGGGTAGGCTGGTTTGACTGCGTGGCCACCAGGTATGGCTGCGAAATGCAGGGTGCCACCCAGGTGGCGATGACCAATCTGGATGTGCTCAGCTATCTGGATGAGATTCCGGTGTGCATTCAGTATGAGCATGACGGCAAAAAGATCGACCGGTTCCCTGTGACCCCCGTCCTGGAAAAGTGTACCCCGGTCTATACGACACTTCCCGGATGGAAGACGGATATTCGGGAGATTACCAGTTTTGAAGATCTTCCTGAAAATGCAAAAGCATACGTCCGCTTCATCGAAGAGCAGATCAATTGCCCCATCAGGATCGTGTCCAACGGACCCCGCCGTGAGAGCACCATGTTTCGCTGAACACAATCAGGTATGACTTGACATTACATATTATAATGATACAAAATATGATCTGATGACGGTATGGCAAAACGCCATTTTCCGCAGAAGGGAGGAGGGGCTTTTGTAAGCCCTGAAAAGGTATGACGAGAAAACGGATGGGCGGCATATGGGCTGTGGTATGGCTGCTGCTGATGCTGCTGCTGTGCGTCCCGGGAAGTATGGCAGAGGGGGCAGACCCCATCCGTGTATCTTCCCTGAGTGAACCGCAGTCGATCATTGCCGAACAGGATGTTTCGATCACCATCAAGATCTACAACAGCTCTCAGCAGGATATCAGACAGGAGATCACGCTGTTTGACCCTGCGGGAAATCCCGTTGAAAAGTATAACGGACTGGCTGCGGATCAGAGCGTGACCTATACGGGCAACTGGCACGTCACCAATGATGAGATTACCAAAGGAAAGATCACCTTCTTTATCCGCTATCGTATCAGTGACGATCCCAATACCGAGGCAAGCCTCAAATCCATTCCGGTGCTGATACAGAAGGAGGATGCTGCACCTCAGCTGACGGCCAACTATGTGATCTCTCCTGCGACTGCCAGGGCAGGACAGCAGATGATCATCAGCTACACGCTGGCCAACACCGGAAATATCGAACTGAGGAACATCCAGATAGAGAATACAGGAATTTCCGCAACCCAGCTGGTACAGGACGTCCTGGCGGTGGGCGAGCGTGTGACGCTTGAGGATACCATCGTGATGGGGACTGCCGAACTGATCAGCGAGCCTTCCATCACCTATCAGGCGCTGGGCGCCGACAGGGTGATGTCTGTGGGGGACCTGGCAAGACGGACCCTGATTCCTGCGAAGGATGGCCTGGAGATTGGCATCAAGGCGGACCGTACGGACAACATCTATCCAAGTGAGACCGTCACCGTGACCACAACAATGAAAAACACGGGAGATGTCTCTTACAACAACCTGGCGGTGGCACTTTCAGACGGAACGAATGTGGATACGGGTGTTGAACTTGCGCCTGGGGCTTCCTATGAAAAGACCATCGACTGGGTCCCGGGCAATTCTTCGGCGATCTCCGTCATTGTCAATGGCATGGATTCCAATGGTGATCCGGTGACGGTGAGCTCTCCCGAGCTGGGATTCAATATCCAGGATATGTCTACGGCACTTTTACTGAATGTCCGCGCAGCTGCGGAGACCAGCGTGATCCATTCTGAACCGGCTGTGGTCCGCTGCGCAGTGGAAGTGGCCAATACCGGTGATACGGATGCCACAAACCTGTCTGTCCAGGAAGCGGGGACCACGGTGGCCACCATCCGTTCTCTGCCCAGCAGGGAAACAAGGACCGTCGTCTTTGATATTGAAACCAGTATTGCGGGACAGATTCAGTTTACGGTGGTTGGCAAGGATGCACAGGGAAATGAACGCAGATATACTTCCAACATTCTTCAGCTGACCTATGTGGCGCCGACTCCGGTACCTACCTTTACCCCTGCACCTACTGCGGTCCCGCCCACCCCGTCTCCCGTGCCTACGCCCACTCCGGTGCC
Organism: uncultured Eubacteriales bacterium; assembly: GCA_900313545.1. The sequence continues at coordinate 3,112 of OMRS01000124.1, forward strand.
TTCGCTGTGGGAACGGCTGACTACAAATGTCAGTCCGGTGGTGTTCTACTCTATTGTGGGCGTCATCGTTGCGCTGATCATTCTGGCTGTGGTGCTGGTGATTATTTCCAGACGCAGGGCTGCCTGGCAGGCCAAGAGAGAGGTGGACAGTTTTGAACTGACTCCTGACATGCGGGATTCCACAGGCAGAAGAAAGACGAAGAAACCGGGAAAGAAGTCCCGTGAGCCTGTCGTCAAGGGACAGGAACTGGGAGAGAATGAAACCTTGCCCAAGACAAGGAAGAAAAACAGTGCCCGGCAGCAGAATCCGAATGCGGAACGCAAAAAGCCGGTTGAAGGAAGCAACCTGTCAAATGAATCGGCGGAGGAACCGCCCAAAAGGAGAACGACGAGGGCAGAAAGACCCGTTCCCGAAGGAAAGACGCTGAAAGTTGAACCTCTGGACAGCCGTCCGGAGTATCCTGAAAAGAAGGTTCCGGACAATTCCCAGACAAAGGTCTTTAGTCGGGCCACAACTGAAAAGATGGAAGAAATGGAGAAGACCAAGCGGATGCAGATCCCTATGAAGGGCAAGGAAACGGCTCCAGAGAACAATTCCAGGACAGAGAACGAGGGCGTCTTCGATGACATCGATATTGGTTCGGACGATGACCTGTTCGTGTAAATGAAAGACAGGAGCTGTCGGTTAACGGCAGCTCCTTTTTTACGGGGAGGAGAAATGAATTACGGTCGATTTACAGGGTTTTCGGAGAAGGCACTGGATTTCCTGAGAGGAATCCAGGTGAACAATTATGAACAGTACTATCAGGATCACAAGGAGGAATACGAGACCCTGATCCGGCTTCCCATGTATGCGCTGTGTACAGAACTGGCTCCGGTGATCCGTACCATTGATGACAAACTGGATACCCGCCCTGTGAGCGCTGTGGCCCGTCTGCGCAGGGATACGCGTTTTACCAAGGATAAATCTCCTTTCCGGGATCATACCTGGATGGGATGGCGATATCCGGGAGAACGCCGGAGTGAAGGGTTTCACATTTATTGGGGGTTTGGCACAGACTGGATTGAGATCGGCTGCGGAAGCTATACCACGGATAAAAAGAGGATGGATGCGCTGAGGGAGGTTATCCTGAATACCGGCAGTGAGGTGGAGAAGGTATTCTCGGAGCCTGCATTGAACCGGGATTTCCGGATATCGGGGGAGCTTTATAAAAAAATGAAGGTTCCTGAAACGGTTCCGGAATCCCTTCGCCTTTTGTACCGCATGAAGTACTTTGGTTTTTCCAGCGTCGATGCGCACAAGCAGTGGGAGGCGTTTACCAGCAGCAAGCTGATCAGCGTCATCTCCGGGGGATTGCTGACACTGGCACCGGTCATTCAGTTGATGAACCGGATCATGGCGGACACGGTGCTGCGTGAGGAAGATGAAAAGGAAGCCGTGGAACAATGGCAGTCGGGAATTCTGAAGGGAACGGTACGTCAGCCGGATGAATTTGAATTCTGAGTGACTGGAGAAGAGGAAAATGCTGATCGAAACATTAAAGGCGATCCTGTTTGGGATAATTGAAGGAATCACGGAATGGCTGCCCATCAGTTCTACAGGTCACCTGATCCTGCTTGATGAATTCCTCAAGCTGAATATGTCCACGCAATTCATGAGCATGTTTGAAGTGGTCATCCAGTTTGGCGCCATTTTGGCAGTCCTGGTTCTGTATTTTCCAAGACTGTGGCCTTTTCGTTCTCCCCTCAGCCAGCGAGGATGGATCAAGACAAGAACCATGCGCATGTGGATGGTCATTCTTGTCGCCGTCCTGCCCAGCGCCCTGATCGGCCTTCCTCTGGACAACTTGCTTGAGGCGACGCTCCAAACGCCGCTCATTGTGGCGGCCATGCTGATCGTCTATGGTGTGCTGTTCATTGTGGCGGAGCGTCACGTCATCCGTGGAAAGCGCCCCGTGATAAACCGCGTATCGGAGATCGATCTGCGTACGGCGTTGTACTTCGGCCTGTTCCAGATCCTGGCCCTGATTCCCGGTACCAGCCGTTCAGGTGCCACAATTCTGGGAGGAATTCTGCTGGGATGTTCCAGGGCCTGCGCTGCGGAGTTCAGCTTTTTCATGGCGGTTCCCACGATGTTTGGCGCCAGCCTGCTCAGAATGATGAAATACGGCTTCAGAATGACCGGACAGGAGATGCTGATCCTTCTGTCCGGATGTGTGACCGCCTTTGTGGTCTCCGTGATGGTCATCCGCACGCTGATGGCCTATGTCAAGAGGCAGAATTTTGAAATCTTCGGCTGGTACAGGATTGCACTGGGAATTCTGGTGGTGGTCTACACCCTGGCAAAGGGACTGGGGTAACCGCAGGTGCAGTTCCTGCATCAGGGCTTTGCCCAAAGGGCAGGACCGTGACGGAGCTGAGTGTGATCCGAAAAAGAGAATGGGAAAACGGGTACTGGCGCTGATGTCACCGGATGCTGCGATGAATTTGACGGGGACAGTTCAGAAGAGGGAAAGGAAAAATACTTGACAGACAAGGAGAACCCCGATATAATCGCTCCTGCTGTCAAGGAACTGTACTTTACGGGGGAACTGATTTGAGAGAACAAGTCGAGACCGGCATACTGTTTCTGTTTTATCGGCCCTTATTGACGGAGCGGCAGCAGAGGATACTGGCGATGTGGTGCGAGGAAGATCTGTCGCTTTCCGAGATCGCTGAACGGATGCAGATCTCCAGACAGGGCGTTTCCGACTGTCTGCATACGGCACAGAACAGGCTTGCGGATTACGAAGGAAAGCTGCGGCTTTCCGAAAAATACAGGAAAATCACAGGACTGATCGGTGAAGGTCTTGATATACTGCAGGAACCAATGACTTCAAGGGAAATCAGGGTCAAGGAGATACTCGAAGAGATACTGGCTGAAGAGGAGAAAGATTAATGGCCTTTGAGGGACTTACGCAGCGGCTTCAGAATGCTCTCGGCAAGCTGAGGGGAAAAGGAACGCTGTCTGAAGAAGACGTCAAGCTGGTCATGCGGGAAGTGCGGATGGCACTTCTGGAGGCTGATGTCAACTACAAGGTGGTCAAGGATTTCATCAAGAAGACCACGGAGCGGTGTGTGGGTCAGAACGCGCTGCAGGGAGTCAATGTTTCAGATCAGGTTTTAAAGATTGTTTATGAGGAACTGACTCAGCTGATGGGCGGTACCAACGCCAGGCTGATTTACAGTTCTTCTCCCATCTCGGTATTCATGCTGTGTGGTCTGCAGGGTGCCGGTAAAACGACCATGGCCGCCAAACTGGCCAACTATTTGAAGAAGGACGGCAAACGCCCCCTGCTCGTGGGCTGTGATATCTACCGTCCGGCGGCCATCAAGCAGCTGCAGGTGGTGGCGGGACAGGTTGCGGTGCCCGTTTTTGAGAAGGGGACCCAGAACCCTGTGATCACCGCGCAGGAAGCGGTTGAATATGCCAGAAGTCATCAGCATGATGTCGTGATCCTGGATACTGCAGGACGCCTGCATGTGGATGAAGCGCTGATGACAGAGCTGGCCCAGATCTGCCAGAAGGTTCATCCCTCGGAAATCCTTCTGACCATCGACGCCATGACCGGTCAGGATGCGGTGAATGTTGCCGAAGCCTTCAACCAGAAGCTGGAAATCACCGGCGTGATCCTGACCAAGCTGGATGGCGATACCCGCGGCGGCGCGGCCCTGAGCGTCAAGGCCGTCACAGGAAAGCCCATCAAATTTGCAGGTACCGGCGAGAAGCTGGGGGACATCGAGCTGTTCCATCCGGAACGAATGGCTTCCCGGATTCTGGGCATGGGCGATATCGCCACGCTGGCCGAACGGGTCGCGGTGATCGCCGAACCGGAAAAAGACAAGGACATGCTGCGCAGGCTTCAGACTTCAGACTTCGGTCTGGATGATTTTCTGGAGCAGATGCAGCGCGTCAAGAAAATGGGGCCGCTCTCCGGAATTCTCAAAATGCTGCCGGGCATGAGCGCAATGCAGGGAATTGACGATCTGGAGATTCCGGAAGATGCTCTCAACAAACCGGAAGCCATCATCCGTTCCATGACGCCCAGTGAAAGACGCTATCCGGAAATTCTCAACGCCAGCCGCAGGAGAAGAATCGCCGCCGGCAGTGGAACGACGGTACAGGATGTCAATCAGCTGATCAAGCAGTTTGAGGCTTCCAAGAAGCAGATCAAAACGCTGCTCAACCAGGCCAGGGGAAGAAAGAAATTCGGGTTCCCCGGAAGAAGATAACCACAATCAATTTGATTGAGGCATATAGATTAAGAATCGGCGAAAATTCGCAAGGAGGAAAACAAAACATGGTTAAGATTCGCATGAAGAGAATGGGTATGAAAAAGAAACCCTTCTATCGCATTGTTGTTGCTGATGAGCGCGCCTGCCGCGACGGCAGATTCATTGATGAGATTGGCTACTACAATCCTGTCGCCAACCCCGTTGAGCTGAAGATCGACAACGAGAAAGCCCAGAAGTGGATTAAGAATGGTGCTCAGCCGACGGATACGGTTCGCGGTCTTCTGAAAAAGACTGGTGCTATCGGCTGATCCCCGTTCCGGACTGGAAAGGCGGATCATAGATAATGGAAGAACTGGTTCGATATATTGCAAAAACACTTGTGGATAATCCGGACCAGGTCCAGGTGCGTACTGTGGAGGATGAATCTTCCGTGGTGATCGAACTGGAAGTGGGACCTGACGATGCGGGTAAGGTGATCGGCAAGCAGGGCAGGATTGCCAAGGCAATCCGAACGGTTGTCAAGGCTGCTACGGCACGAGAAGAAAAACCCGTTTATGTGGAAATCAATACTTGAGATTTTCGCATAACCAACAAGGAAACAAGGATGCCGCGCAGTTTTTGCGCGGCATTGTTGCTAAAGGGGAACAGCATTGGACAAGGAATATCTGTTGATCGGAGAAATCGTGAAACCTCAGGGCATTCGCGGAGAGGTTAAACTGAAAGCGGAGAGCCAGGATATGAGCCGTTATGCCCGTCTGCAGGAAGTCTACCTGAATGAGGGCAGCGGCAGAACCCTGGTGAAGGTGGAAAAGGGACGCGCGTCGGGCGAATTTGCGTATCTGAAGCTGGAGGGGATCAACGACCGCGATGCCGCGGAATCTCTGCGGGGAGTCCGCGTCTATGTGGACCGGGAGCACGCCATCAAGCTTGCACCGCAGGAGTATTTTATCTGCGATCTCATTGGGCTGGAGGCGCGTACGGAAGACGGAGAAAGAGTGGGGATCCTCAGGGATGTGATCAGCCCATACAAGGCCTGCGATGTCTATGTGTTTGACACCGAACGGGGAGAAATGATGATGCCTGCACTAAAAAAAGCCATTCTCTCCGTGGATGTGAAAGCCGGAAAGATGCTGCTGTGCCGCAGCGTTCTTGAAGAGATCGCCTCCTATTCTGATTCTTCCAATGAGGTGAGAGAATGAAACAGGCTGTTTCAGCAATCGCAGCGGTTGCGCTGTTCGTTTTGATGGCTTTTGCAGGCGTGGCAGAGGAGACGGCGGAGGAGCAGCTTCCCGGAGTGGATTGCCTCTCCCCTCAGCTGACGGCATTTCTGGACGTTGTCAGCAGGGATGAGGAGCCGATCGAGCTGACAGCTGCCTTCATGCCGGAGAATCTGTTCTACGGGCGGGATTACTCGGTTCTTAAGGATATGATGAAGGACCTGAGCATTCATGTCTTTGCAGGAGGGGATACCGCTATCCTGTCCCTTAGCGCAGGAACTGCAGCGCTGGAGAATCTGACAATGACGGCTCTGGAGGACAACCGTCTTGCGGTCCGGTTCGGTGAGGAAACCGTCGTGATTCCCAGTCCCGTCGGGGAACTGTCCGATGAGACCTCCCTTCAGGCGATAGACATTGTCCGAGGGGTAATTGCCCGGCGGGAAGAACTGCAGGATGTGGCAAACTGGCTTGGACAACAGAAATGGGCGAAGGAACTGAATCTGACGCAGGAGAATTCACAGGACGGCAGTGCGCCGGTCAAGCTGAGTTTTTCAGGAAACCTCATGATGGCGGGAGATCCCTGGAAGGCGGAAGGATGGATCACCAGGCCGCAGGGAAATGCTCCGAAGGACAATGCAGAGATCACGCTGACGAAAGATGAACAGAACCATCTGACCTTTACGGCTGTCAGACACTTAAAAAGCAGCGTCAAATCGAAGGAAAAAGAGGGCAGCGTATCCAGCGAAATGAGGGTTCAGATGAAAGGAACCCTGGAAGGATATGCCGTCAGCGCGGATGTGCGCCTGAATGTCAAGAACACCTGGGTCAGAAATGAAAACGGAGCTCTGACGGAAAACATCCGGATGAAACTCAACAGCAGCTACCGGAACAAGAATCCGGCAGTTCACGGGAATCGTCTGGATTCTGTGGATCTGGACGGGGAGTCGACGCTGCTTTTGAGCAATGGCGGGCGGTATTTTGAAAACCGGAGCAATGCCACGATGACCATGGCAGGCCTTGTGGCGCTGGAGGGAAGCGTGGCCCTCAATGGCCGCCTGGGAAGCCCGGAACCTGAGCCCCTGAAAGTGGATGAGAATACGCCCCGACAGGAGTTTGACGAGTGGGCCTCAGATGCTATAATGAAGATCAGCCGCTGGTTCTATCAGAAGATGGACCCCTCGGTAATCAAGAAAATGATGGATGGATTAAACTGACGGATGAGGAGGGACAATATGTTTAAAAGAATACTCTCTATGATCCTGGCCACGGTTTTTGCGATGGCGGTCATTTCCTCCGGACTGGCCGAGGGCAGCTATGCGTCCGGTGACATCACCATGACCGCACTTTCCGAGAGCCTGGAAGCGGGAAACCAGATTCACTTCACATGCAGCCTGGATATGGAGGGCGTACAGAATGAACAGGTGAAAAAACTCCTGGACCTGTTCTATGTGGATGGTTCATATTACCTTGAGGACATGGGTCAGAGACTTGACCTGTCCCTGCTGGTTAATGAAAAGGAGTATGTGACACTGCAGGCACTGATCATGAACAACGGTTCTGTTCAGTTCATGAGCAACCTGACCGGCTCCACGGTCTATCTTGTGCCGGCTGGAACTGAGACGAGCAACACCGGAGCGGTGTCCGGGGTGCATTCCACGGACCCGGATTTCAGAAAGATTCCTGCACGCCAGCGCGTCATGATCTGTGCTCAGGAAGCGACGATTCCGCTTTGGGGTTCTTTCCTGGGATGGATTTCCTCCCACAGCCATCATGAGGAGCACGAGGAGAAACCCTTCTACTGGTTTGACAACGATTTTATTGATGCCACGGATACCCGCGATGAAGTCTACCAGACCATGCATTCCCAGGCCAGAGCGGATGAAATCCTTGGATTGCCCTGGAACATGCTGACCACCCTGGATTCCAGTGACTGCAAGGAGCTGCGCGTTGCAGTGGCCGACTTCCTGGCGGAGAACGGCGTCACCCACAGGATGCTGCGCGAGGTGGTGGACACGCTTCTGACCAAGGAGCAGATGGATCCTGCGGAGGATGTGGTGGTTCTGACCCATGCTCTCCCGGATCCGGACGGCCTCTGCTATCATGATGATATTGACTACTGCCTCAAGAAGATCATCAAGAGCGTTGAAACCATCTGGGAAGAGAGCATCGACCAGAATCTCGTGACCCTGAAGATGGGCTACGGCGAGAGCGGAAATGTGGTGGGCCTTGACATTGATATGCCCAGACTGTCCACGGAGGTTCCCTATGAGGGCAGCTTCCATTACTCCTACAAGACGGACGATGACTGGCAGCAGCATTACCTGGTTGCCGGAGATCTGCTGACTTACAACGACCTCCGTGTGGTGGGAACCATCAGTGCCCAGGATGGCGAGGACGTGGATGGCATCAATGAGAACTATCTGGATATGAAGCTGCAGCTGGTCAATGACAAGACCGGTGCATCCGATGATCTGGATCTGCATGCCGGTATCCGCTTTACCGCGTCTGAGGATGCGGATGCCACCTATATCGAGGAATACGACGGCGTGGTTGATCTGACGCAGATCTCCGGAGAAGCCAAGACGACGCTGGCCAACGTGACCCTGACCGGAAAGACCCTCGCTCAGGTGGGCACGATGTCCACTGCGGCAGCGGTGAAGATCCCCTTGCCGGAAGTCGGAACGCTGGTCCTGAATGTGAATGCGAAGCAGGCTCCGGTGGAAGCCAAGACCTTCCCGGGAGGAGAAGCGGTGAACATCCTGAACATCGGCAAGGATGAGCTGAACAAGCAGATTCAGACCGCCGCCACGAATCTGATGATGCAGGCTTTCCAGGATCCTGAGCTGATGTCCGCGCTCACAGGCGGCAATTAAACGGCGGATCAAAATCCCCCAGGGAAGTCTGCAGAAGGACCAGGGATTCTTCCTGACGGACGGTCCCGAATCATTTGATATTATCAAATAACAAAACCCGGAGCGTACAGCTCCGGGTTTTGTTTGTGTTGGGCGAGGCGCATATCCCGGCGGTGAAGGCCGGAACGGACATGCCGGGGATATACAGCCATGCGCGGCGAAAGCCGGGACACAGGCCGTCATGCCGGGAGGAAAGGAAGCCTCATCCCACGGCGGTGCGGGGAATCCCGGGTCCGGCAGGATGCATCAGGGGATCAGGAGAGGGTGAAGGCACCGTCAGAGCGCATGCGGATATCCG
>OMRS01000313.1 GCA_900313545.1 uncultured Eubacteriales bacterium
AGCGTGGCCACGAAATCGGTAAACTCCTTCATGGTCAGGCCAGTCTTGTATTTCTCTTCGGGGCCGTCCGTCACGATACACAGATACTCGTGCTCGCCCCGGCGGACCTGGGCAATGGCGCAGCGGCGGTGTTTCTCCTCGGAATAGTTGTAGTGGGCGTTGAAGCCGGTTTCCATGGGCTTGCCGTCAACGATTAGACCGGGGCCGAAATTGAACGCATTCACCACGCCTTCCGGGGAGAAGGTCTTCGGAGAACCGTCGGGATTGGGGGGCACGATGGTAAAATCGCCGTTGGCGTCCACCAGCAGGACATCCCGGTTGCGCAGAGGCTTGTTGGCATACAGTATCCCCTGGCGGACCAGGAAGCTTCCGGATTCCATCTGGTAGGAATAGAAATCGCCATTGATGGCCAGCACCGCATTGACGCGCTCTGCAATCGCGGCAGAGGGAGCGGTTTGCAGACGGGAAAAATCATAGGCCGGTGCGGTCCGGAGCTGGGAGCCGTCCTGAATCCGGATGCGCGCCAGATAGCAGGCGGTGCCCAAATACTCGGTGGTTTCAATGTCCACTCGGATGCTGGCGTCCTCATAGGAGGTGTCCGAGAGGAATCCGGAGGGCTGGGGCGCAAATCCGCCGCTCAGGTCAATGGGCAGAGTAACGGGCGCGGCGAGGGCGCAGGAGGACAGAAGGAGAAGCAGGACAACAAAGATCAGCTTTTTCATGGCACGCCTTTCAGTTCAGATCGTCAAAGGGCACAAAGACCCGGGTCCGAAAAAAGTCATACAGGGCAAAATAGTGGGGATGCTCCCGCCAGGTTCCCGCAGTCGGCCCCCAGCCCCAGAAAAACTCGGTATCGGGGAGAGCAGCCATGATTTCGGCCTTCTGTTCTTCGGGATACTGCATGAAATCTCCCAGCCAGAGCCTTCGCAGCCAGGTCATCTTGTACAGGGGTCTCAGGTCGGAGATGGGGTTGTTGGAAAGATTCAGATCCACCAGATTCGTCAGTCCCAGCAGGGGGGTGACATCCGTGACCTTGTTGGTGAACACTTCCAGATACTGCAGCTCGTGCAGCTGGGAGAGAACGGAAATATCCTCAATCTGATTGATAGCGATGATCAGGACTTTCAAATGGGTCAGCCCGGCAAGCCAGGAGATGTCCCGGGTGGCATTGTGCCCGATGTCTAGCGCCTCCAGGTTCCGGCACATCCGCAGCATGGAAAACTCTTTTTCTGAATGGGGCGGGTTGGGACAGCTCCCGTGGAGGGTGGAAAAGGCAGTCACGTCGGTGCGCACGGTATGTTCCGAAAAGCGAAGGGTGAATCCCCAGAAGATATCGGGGAACATGTCAAAGAGGCGCTCCATGTCCTCACGGGGCAGCCGCTGCTGGTACATATCCACCTCGCGAAGCAGAGGCATCTGTTCCACCAGATGGATGAGCGGCTCAATGTCCTTGACGGGGGTGTTGCCGAAGTCAATGACGGTGTCCATGGAATCAAAGGTGAGTCCGTATGCTACGAGGGGATCGGCAAGTACGGGAAAACTGAGAAGTGAAAAAACCAGAAAAGAAAAAAGAAATCCGGATGCTCGGCGCATGATAACCTCCTGGAAATGGTCTGCGACGAATTATAACGATGAAGGACATAAACGTCAAACAGGAGATACTCAAAGTGTTAATAAGCACAAAAATGCCCCTGAATCCGGACCTAAATTGCACAATAAAACATTCTGCCGGGAGAGTGGAAAACTGGCCGGGTGTGTTTTGCTGGATATTAAAACATAATATACCGCCGCCCGTGACACCAGAAACAGAACGGTTTCTTCCACTCACATAATTCGGAAGCGCTATGACATTATGAAACCGGGAGCGGCGATGCACTCCCGGTGAAGAGATTTCCCGGAACTGCGATCCGGGAAAGAAAACCTGGAGGGAGAGACCTGTTTCTCGACTGGAGGGGTATCAGTAGATCGTCCGGACCTCACTGCGTCCGACACGCCGGCAGAACTCCTCTACAGCCTTCTGATCTTCCAGGAGCATCAGGTCATGGAAGTCGCCGGAAACAAGATCGACAAAGCCGGCGGTCATTTCACCGGTACAGATGCTTCTTCGTATGGCCGGTTCCCGGATGCTGGGGTCGTAGGGAATCCTCTCCGGCTCTTTTCTGGGATGGAACAGGGACATGTCATTTTCCTCCTGCAGCGCATGCGGGGGTCAGATTGAGACTCTCCGGAACAGGGGAGGCAAAGGGACCGGGGAGGGTACAGGCACCGCGGTGCGCGTCAAAGTAGTCCCGACTGAAAACCAGCGGACTTCCGTCCGGCGCCTCAAAGGGCTGCTCGGGTTCAAAGGCCGTTCCCAGGACGGAGGTGGAAAGAACCGGACAGTCCATTCCGTCCAGAAGCTTGCCGAGATTTGAATGGAGAAGGACCCCATCCGGGGTCTCCTCAAAACGGAACTGGACCAGTTCCCCGGAAACCACTCTGGCTCCAGGTTCATGAGTACTGACGGTGGCATCGTTCAGATAGGCGTTTCCGCTGATCCAGACCGGCAGATGGTCAAAATGAGCGCTGGCCAGGGCGTGCATGTCCGGGTCCTGCCCCATCATGAACCGGGAAATCCATTCGTTTTCCCCGGGGAAGATGTCAAAGGGCGCTGTACCGACCACCTCGTAACTGTTGTCCTGGGGCGTAAGCTCAGGATGCGTCACGGGATGATACTGGATGAAAATGTTGTTGAGGATCCGGTCGTCTCCGTGGAGCAGGGTCATGAATCCGGCGACTTCGGTCCGGTGACGGATATGATAGGGGGTATAGCGGGGTTCCCGCTGGCCGTTGACAATGCTGTCCACACCGGAATTGATAAGGGAGAAGGACCCCAGCATCAGGTTGTGCAGGCAGGCGATTCCCTGGCTGGGCATGCTCAGGGACACCCGGGAGAGCAGGAGATTGTTGTCAATGAGGGTGGGGCCGTGGCTCACCTCAATGAAAACATCGGCACTGAACATGGCGCCCTTCGCCAACGGAGTGCCTTCAGGGCGCATATTGTC
>OMRS01000158.1 GCA_900313545.1 uncultured Eubacteriales bacterium
AACAAGACCAAGCTGGGCTATGAGCTGCGTGCCACGGGTTTGAACAAGAATGCCGCCAAATACTGCGGCATGAAGGACAAGGTCAACATCGTGCTGACCATGGCCATTGCCGGCGGCCTGGCCGGCATCGGTGCCGCCATGCTGTTTTTGACCGGCATCACCCAGTGGAGCGTGACCCAGTCCTCCGTGCCCAGCATGGGCTTCAACGGGATTGCCGCCGCATTCCTGGGCGGACTCAATCCCATCGGGGCCATCTTCTCCTCGTTCTTTATCCAGCACATCACCGACGGCGGATCATATCTGGACATGCGGGTCTATTCCGCGGAAATCTCGAACTTCATTTCTTCCCTGATCATCTATCTGTGCAGCTTCGTGTTCTTCTTCAGGCAGACCCTGAACCGCTGGCTGGACAGGAGGCTTGAAAACAAAGGAGGGAACGACAAATGATCCTTCTGATTCAGTATACTCTGGTTTTTACCTCCGTGCTCATGCTGGTGGCCCTGGGCGGCTGCTTTTCGGAACATTCCGGCGTGATCAATATCGGCCTCGAAGGCATCATGATCTTTGGCGCCCTGGGCGGCGCTCTGGTGATGAAATACCTGCCGCCCGCCACGCCGGGCTGGGTGTTCCTGATCCTGTGCATTCTGGCTTCCATGCTCTTCGGACTGCTGTATTCCCTGCTGCTGGGCGTGGCCGCCATCAATTTCAGCGCGGACCAGACGCTGGTGGGAACGGCCATGAACCTGCTGGGCGTCGCGGCGTCCACCGTCATTGTCAAGGCCATCAACACCGCTGAGAACCCGAACAACCCCTCCTCCACGATTCAGTACATCTCCGCCAAGAAGCATTTCCTGTTTGCGGAGGGCTATGAATTCAGCTGGTTCATGATCCTGGCGCTGCTTGTGCTGATTCTCTCCTGGGTGATCCTCTACAGGACCCGCTTCGGCCTGCGCCTGATGGCCTGCGGCGAACATCCCCAGGCGGCGGCCTCCCTGGGCATTAATGTCTACAAAATGCGCTATGCCGGCGTCATGATCTCCGGCATTCTGGGCGGCTTCGGCGGCCTGGTGTACATCACCGCCGGCGTGTCCGAATGGAAATTTGAAAACGGTGTGGCAGGCTTTGGCTTCCTCGCCCTGGCCGTGATGATCTTCGGCGGCTGGAAGCCTACGCGGATCGCTCTGGCCGCTCTGCTGTTCGGCCTGTTCCGCTCCCTGTCAAAGGTCTATACCGGCTTCGCACTTCTGAGCAGGCTGAACCTGCCCAGCACGGTGTACAACATGCTCCCCTATATCATCTCCCTGGTGGTGCTGGTGATCTTCTCCGAAAACTCCGCAGCGCCCAAGGCGGAAGGTATTCCCTACGACCAGTCGCAGCGGTAGACTGGAGGATCCCGTACAAAAGGCCAGCTTTCCAGCTGGCCTTTTGCGATGCCTCCGGGAAAGGGCAGATTGCCACCCTCTGTTAAAGCAGATATAATACACGGGAAACAAAGGCAGGGAAAGGGAGGGGAAGGACGCATTGAAAAAGGTCTTGGCCGGGGCGGTGCTGTTTTCCCTTGTGCTGCTGCTGCTGTGTTCCCAGTGCTCGCCGCTGTACCCGCTGAATATATGGGACGACGCCAACTGTCTGCTGACCGTGGGGCGGGCCATGCGCCACGGAGCGGTGCTCTACCGGGATATCTACGAGCAGAAGGGACCGCTGCTGTATGTCCTTCACGCGCTGGCTGCCTGGATGACGGAATCCAGCTTCCTGGGCGTCTTCATCCTGGAGGTCCTGTTTCTTGCGGGAACCCTTGCAGTGCTGTGCAGGACGCTGGGAGGCTGGAGCCTTCGCGGCCTGAGTGCGGCGGCGCTGTGCATGGCCCTGACGGTGGCCTCTCCGGTATTTTGCCAGGGGGACAGCGCGGAGGAATTCTCCCTGATCTTCCTTTGTGTGCCGCTCATGCTGACACGGCGTACCGACGGACGTCTCGGCGCGCGGGAGGCCTTTGTATGCGGAGCGTGCGCGGGCTGTGTGGCCATGATCAAGTACAGTATGCTGGGGCTGTTTGCGGGGCTCTGCCTGGGACAGCTGGCGCTGCTGCTGGGAGAGGGCCGGGGAAGGGAGCTTCCGGCACAGATCGGCGCATTTGCCGCGGGAGCTCTGGTCGTTTTGGCCCCGGTGACGGCTGTGCTGCTGTCAAGGGGCGCGCTGGGGGCGGCGGTGGAGGCCTATATTGTCAACAATATCTTCCATTATGCCCTTCGCAGCGATCTGAGCCGGATGACGGAGCTGCTCCGGGGAAACGCACTGTACCTGCTCGCGCTGCTGGCGGGACTGGTGCTGTGTGCCCGGCGCCTCCGGGAGCACAGGAGGGAGACTGTCCTCTGCCTGGCCATGGCGGCGGGACAGCTGCTGATGATTGCCGCCAGCCGGATCTGGGCCTACAGCCTGCTGGCCATGGCGCCCTTCCTGGTGCTGGTGCCCTGGGGCCTTCAGGAGGGCGCACGGCGGCTGCCCGGGGCGGTTTACGCCCTGGCTCTGCCGGCAGCGCTGGCCCTTGCCGGGGGACTGACGCCCAATGCCTATCTGCGGGGGATCCCTCTGGACAACACCGCGCAGGGCCGGCTGGCGACGTACATGTATGAAAACGCCACGCTGCTGCAGTACAGCCATCTGGATGACGGACTGTACCTCACCAGCGGCGCGCTGCCGGTCACCCGCTTCTTTGTCCGTCTGAACGTGGACTTTGACGAGATGAACAGGGAGCTGGACCGGTACCTCGTGGAGGCGGTCCCGGATTTCGTGCTGGTGTCCTGGCGGGAGCTGCCCCCGGAATTTGACCGCTATCACCTGATTGCCACGGATGCCACCTATGACGACAGCGGACGCATGAACAAGCTGCTGTATCTCTACAGGAGGGTCGAAGTGTGAAACACAAGCTGCTGCTTTTTGCACTGTGCCTGGCGGTGTCGCTGTCTGCGCTGCTTCTGGCCAGCACCTCCTCGCCGGTCTATGCCACCAACTTCTGGACGGACAGCAACATCTACATGACCATGGGGCGGGGGATCCTGGCAGGGAAGGTCCCCTACCGGGACCTGTTTGACCACAAGGGCCCTCTGACCTTCTTCATCTATGCCGCGGGGGCCCTGATGGACGGCAGCGGCTTTGCCGGGCTGTTTGTGATGGAGGTGCTCTCCCTGGCGGCGGTGCTGCTGGCCGGGGCGGCCCTGCTTTCATGGACGGGGAGAGGGGCAGCCTGGCCCCTCCTGCCGCTCATTTCCCTGAGCGCCGTGTGCTGCACGGCCTTCAATCAGGGGGGGAGCGCGGAGGAATTCTGTCTGCCCTTTCTGGCCTGGAGCGCAGCGCTGGCAGGGCGTCAGCTCTCCGGGGGAGGAAAGCGGGATGCCCTGGCCTTCGGGCTGTGCACGGGGATGCTGGGGATGATCAAGTACACGGTCATCGGCATGAATGCGGGCCTGTTCGCCTTCTGGCTGCTGCACAGCCTTCGCCGCCGGGAGGGGATACGGACGCTTCTGGGCTTTGCGGCCGGTGTGGCCCTTGCGGTGCTGCCCTTTGCCCTTTACTTTGGGTCGGCGCACGCCATCGGGGCGGCGCTGGACGGATATCTGTGGCAGAACCTTCGCTATGCCGGGGAGCCCATGTCCCTGACCGGGCACCTGTATAATGCCCTGGCCTACCTGCGGACCCAGAGTGTGATCAATCCCTTCCCGGTGGTGCTGTGCCTGCTGGGCATGGCAGGATGGATTCTGGAGGCTGTGCGCAGGCGCAGCTTCCTGCTGCTTCCGGCATTCCCTGCTTCTCTGGGGCTCCTGCTTCTCACGGTGTACTGGGGGGAAATGGCCCATCCCTACTATGCCCTGGTGTTTGCCGCACCGGGCATCCTGGCTTTCCTGCTTCTTCCGCGGTGCCCGGTGTCCCGCCTGCCCCTGCGACTTCAGGCGGCGGCCTTTGCCCTGCTGGGGCTGCTGGCGCTGCCCTCGGCGCTGCTGTGCTGCCGGGCGCCGGAGCTGCTTCGGGTGCGCCGGGAGGACATGCCCCAGGTGCATTTTGCAAAAATCATGGAAGAAGAACACCCCGGGGCGACGCTGCTGGACCTGACAGGCCACGATCAGGGGTTCTACCTGGCCTGCGGGACGCTGCCGGTGACCCGGTATTTCTGCGACAACAATCTGAACAGCGAGGAAAAGAAGGCGGCCCTGGAGGGGTACCTGGCCGAAGCCAGGACGGATTACGTGGTCTGCGTCTGGCGTACGGCAGGCGAGCGCTACGAGCAGGTCGCCGAGGAGGACGGACTGTTTGACCTGGCGTCGGAAAAGCATTATGTGCTGTACAGGAGAAAGGAAGTGGCGCATGGAGCGGTACCTTGAGGAGAAAAGCCTTCGGAGCCTGGAGGAAGCCATTCTGAGGGCGGAGGGATTTTCGCCGGAGAATGCGGAGGAGATTGCCGACGTCCTGATGCTGTCGGACCTGTACGGCATCGAAAGCCATGGCGCCCAGAGGCTGTTCTTTTATCACCAGAATATCCGGGAGGGCATCATCCGCGTGGAGGCGGAGCCTGAGGTGATCAGGAGCACGCCGGTCTCCGTCCTCATGGACGGGCATTTCGCCATGGGCCATCTGGTGGGGATCCGGGCCATGGAGGAGGCCGTGCGCCGCGCACAGACCGCGGGTGTGGGGATCGTGACGGTGCGCAATTCCACCCATTTCGGCATAGCGGGATACTACACCAAAATGGCGGCTGACCGGGGGCTGGCGGCTTTTTCCATGACCAACTCCGCCCCCTTGGCGCTGCCGACCTTCGGGGCGGAGAAGATGATGGGCACGAATCCCTTTGCCTTCAGCATGCCGGCGGACCCCTTCCCCTTCTGGTTTGACGCATCCACCACCGTGGTGACGCTGGGCAAGGTGGAGGTGTACAACAAGCGGGAGAAGGAAATGCCCCGGGGCTGGGTGATGGACGGGCAGGGCGGGGACCTGCAGCAGGCGGCTTATGCCAACCGGATCCTGCTGTCCCCCGAGGACGGCGGGCTGCTGCCCCTGGGAGGCTCGGGGGAGACGATGGGCGGTCACAAGGGATACGGCCTGTCCGTCATGGTGGAGCTGCTGACGGGCGTGCTGTCCTGCGGAGAAACCGCGCCGGAGCTCGCGGGCGGCAGCGAGGGACATGCGTGCCATTTCTTCCTGGCCTTTGATCCGTCGCTCTTCGGGGATCCGGACGGGATCCGGGACAGGGCGAGCGACTACCTGCAGAAGCTCCGGGACAGCCGGAGGCAGCCGGGTCATGAACGGATCTTCACCGCGGGGGAAAAGGCGGAGCAGACCCGCCTCAGGAGGCTTCGCGAGGGCATCCCGGTAGACGGGAGGACGTGGACGGAGATCCGGACAATCTGCGCAGAACTTGGGGTGGACCATCCGGCGCTGGCCCGGGAGGAGGAAAGCCATGATTTATGACCGCCTTGAAAATGCGGGACGCTACCGGGGGATCGCTCCGGTTCTGGATGAACTGATTTCCTTTCTGGAAACGCACGATGTGCAGCAGCTGCCGGAGGGGCGCACGGAAGTGGACGGGGAGCGGCTGATGATCAATGTCATGTCCTGCACCTACCGCCCCCTGGAGGAAGCGGACTACGAGGTGCACCGTGACTACGCGGATGTGCAGGTCTCCTTTACGGGGGATGAATCCCTGGCGGTGGCAGCGCGTTCCCCGGAGCCGGAGCAGGAGCGGGAAACCCTCTTTTACGGGAAGGGGGAAACGCCGCAGGTCATCTTCCGCCTCATGCGGGGCTGGTTTGTGCTGGTCTGGCCGGGAGAGGGGCACGCCCCGGGCATCGGCTGCGGGCAGGGGCGCAAGATGTGCGCCAAGCTGCGCATGGTCCCGGAGGGCAGGTAGAAGGAGCATCTGAGGGAGGAATTTTTCCGCCGCGGGCAGGCTTTCCGAAGGAGAGCCCCGGCGGGAGCGTGGGGAGGGAAGAGATGAAAAACATGAAACGGGTGCTGATCTGCCTGCTTGTCCTGTGTCTGGCGGGGGGAGCGGCGTTTGGAGCCCTGATGGGAATCCGGCATGTCCGGCATCTGTATTATCAGATGCTGGGACTGGTGGATTCAGTGGGAAGCCAGGTGGCGGATCTGTACCGGATGAACGCCCAGGAATATGCCACCCTGATGCGTGAGCAGAAGGAGAAGGGCATGGTTCCCGTATTTGACTACGGCTGGATGAATGCGGGCAATCACCTGATCTGCCATGCGCTGGGGGAGATTGACGGGGAAACCTACACCAACAGCCGGGAAGCCTTTCTGGCATCCTATGAAAAGGGCTACCGGGTGTTTGAGGTGGACTTCATGATGACCGCTCAGGAAAACGCGGTGGTGCTGGGCCATGACCTGGAGTGGGCAAAGGGCGGAGAGGACAGCTACAGGGCCTACATGAGCGGCGGCGGCAAATTCACCCGCATGGACCTGAAGGACTGGATCGCCCTGATGCATGAATATCAGGATATTTACCTGATCACCGACACCAAGTACACGGATGAGTGGTCCGTCCGGCTGCTCTTTACCCAGCTGGTCTATGAGGCGAACCGGATGGACGCGACCGTGATGGGGCGCATCATCCCCCAGGTCTTCAGTGAGGGCATGTACCGGACCCTCATGGATCTGTACCCCTTCAGCTCGGTGATCTACACCCTGTACATGACCGGGGGCTGGACGGCGGATTCCGTGGAGGAGATGTGCCGGCGCACCGGAATCGGGTTTGTCACCATGCCGGTGTGGGTCACGGACCGGGATCCCGTGGCCCAGTGGAAGGAGCACGGCCTGCTTACGGCCATCCATACCGTTAACGACCCGGAAGAGGCGAAGAGGTATCTGGAAAAGGGATTTGACATGCTGTACACGGACAGCCTGAACCCCGACGATTTTGCAGAGGAGGAAGAAGAATGAGGATCGTGATGCTCAACGGGTCTCCCCGCAGGAACGGCAACACCGCACTGGCGCTGGCGGAAATGGAGAAGGTCTTTGCGGCGCAGGGAGTGGAGACGCAGGTGTTTGAGGTGGGACG